>JALONE010000256.1 GCA_025455125.1 Bacteroidota bacterium | reverse complement strand
TGCAGCAGGGAACGGGAGAGGTCTTCGGCGTCACCGATGTGGCGGTCGGGTTCGCGCTCGGCATGAATCTTACGGACAAGTTCAGCATCGGATTCAATCCGAAGTTCATTCATCAGAAGATCTGGAAGATGACGGCGACGGCGGGGGCCATCGACATCGGGGTGCGCTACCAAACACCGTTCGAAGGGATCACGCTCGGCATGTCCGTTTCCAATTTCGGGACGAAGATGCAGATGCAAGGGAACAATGCGCTCGTGGTGTATGACCCCGATCCGGAAGGAAGCGGGAACAACGGCAAGATCCCCGCGAACCTTGCGACGGAAGAGTGGGAGCTGCCGCTCAATTTCCGCGTCGGGTTGGCGTACAACGTTCCCATGGCCGGACTCGGCAAGCTGACGCTCGCCGTCGACGCCGCGCATCCCAGCGACAACTATGAGAGCCTCAATGTTGGCGGAGAGTATGTGTTCAACGATCTCCTCTATCTTCGCGGAGGATGGCGCTCGCTCGGCATTCAGGACGCAGAAGATGGATACACGCTCGGACTCGGTGTGAAGCAATACGTTCTCGGCAATATCCAGTTCTCGCTCGACTACGCGTATCAGGACTATGGTCGGTTGACGAACATCCAGAAAGTGACACTTGGGATCGGATTCTGACACGATGCGTCGCTGGAGTCTCATCACCATCGCCGTCGTCGGTGTTGCGTTGCTCGGTCAAGCGCAAATCGCAACGCTGGAGGCGACGGTGTCGATGCAGAAGGTCGACGGGATTTCCACACTCATGTCCTTCGGCATGCCGATTCCATCATATGAGCGCCAGCAACGGACGACGATCGATCTGGGCGGTGCATGGAAGAAGCAGCGGTTCGCAGCAGACCATGCTCTCACGCTGCGTAAGCGGGATACGGCCGGGATGACCGCGCTTCTCGCCGAGGCGGCCGGACGTCAGTCCCCCTGGTATATCGATACCGCATGGGCGCTGAAGACGATCCCCGGTGTCGAGAACACGATGAATGTGTACGAAAAGCCGCCGGAGACGTACCAGGATGGCGTCTGGTATCGCCGGACGTTCAATGTCGATCCCGGGCTTTCCGGAACGACCGCCCGGCTTTCCTTCCTCGCTGTCAATTATGTTGCAGACGTCTGGCTGAATGGCATTTATCTCGGCTGGCACGAAGGCGGATACACCCCCTTCTCGTTCGATGTGACGTCAGCGCTCCGCACGGATTCGGCGAATGTGCTCGTCGTGCGCGTGGACAACATCCCTTGGAATACGTCACAGACGAACGATCCAACAAATGGCCAGCGCATCGACATCGTCCCGTACTATCGCAGTGACTGGTTCAACTACACCGGCATCATACACGATGTCTATCTGGAGTTTCTGAATCCCGTCTCCATTCCGCGTGCTGATGCGATTCCCCTGGATACAGCAGGAACGGTCCAGATTAACACGGGTGTAATGAACCGTTCCGGCGGTGACGCGACAGCGACGCTGCGTATGAAGGTGTACGAGGCATCGATGAACGCAGGAAACATTCAATCGATCTATGCATCCGACCTGAAGGGAAGCGAGGTCAGTGTCGGAGGGTCGACGGAAGAGACCCTGACGATCCAGCAGGACAGCGTGCGCGGCTGGATAACCATGATCAGCATTCCTTCCCCAAAACTGTGGACGCCGAAGAATCCACATCTCTACGTCCTGGAAGTTGTTGTTGAAGTGGGAGGGAGTGTTCAGGACACATTCTGCACGCAGTTTGGTGTTCGCACGGCTCGGACGAACGGTGCGCGCTTCGAGTTAAATGGGATCCCGGTGTTCTTTCCCGGGCTGGCACGGCATGAGGATCATCCCACATACGGGCGGAGCGTTCCGAAGGAGGTCATCTATCAGGACCTGCTGAAGGTCCGTTCGCTCAACGCGGCATTTCTTCGAACGGCGCATTATCCGAATCATCCGTACACGTACCAGATCGCCGACCGGATCGGACTTGCGGTCCTCGAGGAAGTGCCGCTCTTCTGGTTCGACTCGGAGGATGCCTGGGCGTATCAGGAAACGCGTCGCATCAGCTATCAGATGTTCCGCGAGATGGTGTTCCGCGATCTCAATCGACCGTCGATCCTTCTCTGGAGTGCCTGCAATGAATGCGCCGTGGTGGGCGGGCGCCGCACCTATCTCCAGACGTTGAAGGCCGACCAGATCGCAAACTATCCTGACGGACGATTGTTGACGCAGTCGGCTGCCGCCGATCGTCCCGGACCGGCAGACGCGTCGCAAGGCGATTGTGATGTGGCAGGATGGACGATGTACTTCGGCATCTTTCATGGCGGCACATACTACGCGGGGACGAAGCAGTTCCTCCAGGATGCCCATGCGGCATATCCGAACAAGCCGATCCTTGATACGGAATTCGGATACTGGTCCTCGGAGAACGGATCGAATCTCACGAAGCAGAACACGGTTTTCGTGCAGACGTATCTCGCTTTCAGCGAGGCCGGTGTGCGCGCGTCAACGGGAGAGATCAATCCGAGCGGATTCCTGATGGGGATGACCTGGTGGTGTGCATTCGACTGGTACACGTCACAGCTCGCGAATGGATACCAGAGCATGGGTGTTTTGCACATGAACCGGCAGACGACCAAACAGGTCACATCCACACTGCAAGCGTACTATCAGCCGTACTTTGATAATCTCCTGTTGACTTCGGCGAATGACGATCCTGTCGAGATCCCCTCAAAGACGGAGCTGTATCAGAACTATCCCAACCCGTTCAACCCAATGACCAATTTCGGGTTTCGGATTTCGGATTGCGGATTCGTCCGGATATCTGTCTTCGACTTGCTCGGGCGCGAAGTCGCGGTATTGGTGAACGAAGAGAAGGCGCCGGGATTCTACACTGTGACTTGGGATGCAACGGGACTGGCGAGCGGCGTGTACCATTGCGAGTTAAACTCAGGTACGAGTCGAGACATGAAACGGGTGGCACTTCTCAAATGAAGACATTGACTCGGTATCACGTTGCGGGACTGCTTGCGCTGGTTATCGCCGGTTCGAACGGTTCCGCGATAGCAAAGAGCTACAAAGGGGCCGAACTGAGAACCAAGGCGAGCTTTACGTACGGGCGGTTCGAGGTCCGAATGAAATCGTTTCAGAAGAGCGGAGCTCTCTCCTCGTTCTTCACCTACAACGATTCCTATCCGTCGACGCCGTGGAATGAGATCGACATCGAGATCATGGGGCGGTATGAACGTGATATTCAGTTCAATCCCATCACGCCGGGACAAGTGAATCACGTTGCGCATCATTACACGTCGTTCAATCCCGCGCTCGATTTCCACGTGTATGCATTCGAATGGACGCCGACGTACGTTGCCTGGTTCGTGGACGGTGTGGAAGTCCATCGTCAGACGGGAGCACACATCGAATCGCTGACCCAGCCGCAGAAGATCATGATGAACGTCTGGAATCCGACCGCGGTTGGCTGGGCGGGACCGTTTGACCCGAAGACGCTTCCGGCATTCGCGTTCTACGATTGGGTCAGCTATGCATCCCATA
>JALONE010000255.1 GCA_025455125.1 Bacteroidota bacterium | reverse complement strand
ACGTTACCGCGAGTTCAACGGAACCAACGGCACTTGCGAGCGGCGTCAACCGATGTGGATTGAATGGCAGGGCAACCCGTACTTCTTCGGCGAACGTCGTCGTATCCCCGCCGAGGGCGATGCTCAGGAGTCCGCCCGAAGTAGACGTGATCAGATCCGCAATCCCATCGCCGTCAAGCTGGACGAGGGTCATTGAGGTGACTTCGTCATCGAATGCAAGGATGCCTGAGGGGATGAACTCGCCGAAATCCGAGCCGAGCCAGTACTGGACCTCGCGAGCCGCGTTGGTCGAGACGGCGAAGGCAGCCGGCATGCGGCGCGACATGCTGGCCGCGGTGATCTGTTGCACCTCGACGTCGAGCGGATATCGATTCTGATCGATGAAACGGCCGCCGCCGACACCGTACCACAACTGCACTTCGCTGCGCACCCAGTCGTACGCAACAATGTCGCTCAGCCTGTCATTATTCAACGCGGCAACAGCGAATGTCCCGACCATGGCCTCTTGGGCAATCACTGCTCGGGGCGCAAATCGTCCCTGCGCCGTCGCGATCAACGGCAGGATGCCGGGGGCATTCCGGTCTGCGACGAGAAGGTCAACACGTCCGTCTCCCGTGACATCCGCGGCCACAACCATCTCGGGGATGATCGGAAGCGTGAGCGATTGCTGCAGTTGCACCGAATCCGCGGAGCTGCTCTTCACAATATGAATCGCTTTCGCCGCACGGTCGACCAGACCCAGGATCGCGACGCCCGATTGCCCGCCGCCTACGAGTATCGCTTCATCAAAGCGTCTTGGCACATGCTCGCGAAATTCTTCCAGGGTCGTCCAGTTCGAATCAACGATCTGCCGGAACAAGAGCTGCGAAGATGACGAGGGAAGGATGACCGTCGCGCGTCCTTCCTGCCAGGGGGTGACCATCAACGGGGAATCCACCGCTCCCGAGAGCGTCAAACGGCGCAGCTCGCCGAGGAGCGCTTCCTGGGACTGTGCGGATGCGGTTCGGACTCCGAACCAAACCAGCAGCGAAGCGCTTCGGAGAATGCGGCGGAGGGGAGATGTCGGGTGCGACGTTCGGCGCACGGTTGGCGTTGCGATCCTCAGATGTGTCGGTTAGTGGCGTTGGCGATGTTGCAGGCGGAACTCACGCCGACGCGCGGCATCACGGTACCGTCGCTTTTCCGCGGCGGTGACCGGGCGAACAGGGGGAGCGGGAATGGGACGTCCGTTCCCGTCGATCGCCACGAACGTCAGGTACGCGGTGTTTGTGTGCATCCGCTCGCCCGTGAAGAGGTTTTCCTTCGAAACGCGGACGCCGATCTCCAGCGAGGTTCGGAATGCCCGGTTGACGGATGCCTTCAGCACAACGACCTCACCCAGCCGGATGGCATGATGGAACTGCAGTTCATCGACGGACGCCGTAACGCACACATGGTTGGTATGACGCATGGCTGCGGTCGCCGCCACGATGTCTATCCAGTGCATCAGCCGGCCGCCCAGCAGATTTCCGAGCTGGTTCGTGTCGTTGGGCAGCACCATTTCCGTCCGCTCGACGATCGATGCGGAAACCGGCTTTCCCGTTGTTCGCGCCATGCTACAGTTTCCCCTGCTGGTTCGTCGCCGCTTTTTTCTCTGCCAGTCCGGCGGTGACGTCGGCTTGGAGGGCTTCCGCATCGGAACCCAACGCGCTATTCGGATACTTCTCACGGAACCGGTCGAGCGCTTCCTTCGCCTCCGCGTAGCGCTTCCGTGCAACCTGCGCCTGGGCCTTCCGCAGCAGGGCGGGCTCAGCATACGGCGTATCGTGATACTTCTCAAGGACCAGGTCGAAGTAGTACACGGCTGCCTTGTTGTATTCGAGTCGCAGGTAGGTCATGCCATTGTCGAAGTCCTTCTGGGCGAGCTTCGTGTTCATTTCCGTAATGCGCTGTTCAGCCACCGTCGCCAGGGAATCGGTCGGATGATACTCGATGAAGGCCTGATACTCATCGATCGCCTTGCGCGAGTTCTCCTGGTCCAGCCGGGAGCTCGGCGACATATTGTAATAACAGGTCGCCCGCTGGAATCGCGCACGCGAAACAAATTCGCTCGTCGGCATCGTACGCAAGAGGATCTCGTACTCGAATGCTGCAAGGATGAATTCTTCGCGCGCCATCCGGCTTTCGGCCATGTAGAACTGCGCATCGTCGGCAAACGCGGTCGCCTGATATTGCAGGGTCACGACCTTGAATTCCTCGATCGCCTGCAGATAGTCTTCGTCGTTGAAGAGTTCCATGCCGAGCGCGAATCGCTCCGCCGCCGGCATCTGGCGCTCCGCCTCTTCCGACGTGCAGCCCGTTATCGGGGCAAACAGCAGAAGGCTGAAGACGAGAATGCTAAGGCCGATCGTCTGTGAGGTCGACCAGGAAACATGATTCTGATTCATTGATGGTCACCGGTACTGTTGAAAGCCGTCGGATGCGCTCGCCGATGCGCCGCACATCCTCGGGTGTGGTTATGAAATAGGGTTGATAGCCGGCACGAACCGGAAACAGCCTGACAGAGTCCAGCCGGATGGAATCCCGTCGCGACCAGATAAATTCCGCGCCGAGCCCGACCTGCGTCCATTCGCGTTGCGGCTGATAGAACACCAAGTTCCCCAGCGAGAAGACAATGGGACGACCACGATGCAATTCGACCCCCTGGGGATAATGGGGATGATGGCCGATCACGACATCCGCGCCCGCTTCGATCAGGAACCGCATGTGCGCGCGTGCCTGCGACGTCGGGGCATCGACGTATTCCGCTCCGCCATGATAGTTGGCAACAACGACGTCGGCATGCTCCCGTGCGTTACGCACGTCCCGCGCAACGCGCGCTGAGTCATACCCGGAAATCCATCCGCCCCAGCCGCTTCGGAAATTCATCGACGCTGTATAAGCGACCACCGCGATGCGAATCCCGTTCCGCTCCAGGAGTCCTGAGGGTATTCCCTCCTCGGGTTCCATTGCCGATCCCACGGGCATGATCCCCGCGGCCGCAAGGAAGCGGATATTCTCCGCGACGCCTGTCACGCCGTAGTCGAAGGCATGGTTGTTCGCCGTGACGGCGACGTCGACGCCGGCATCCTTCAGTTCCCACACCGCGACGGGAGGCGCGCAGAAAATGTAGTTCGATCGCGGATGCTCGGTTTCGCCATTCTGATCGCTGATGAGGCTTTCGAGATTCACCATGGCGACATCCGCCGAACGGGTCATCTCCTTCAGACGTTCGAACGGGAATGCCGGTTCCTCGCGAAAGAGCCGTTTGCCGAGCGTCCGGCCCAGATTGACATCGCCGAACGCCACAAGGCGGAGCCGCGCATCGTGTTCCTGCCCGACCGCCGCAACGAAGAGAATCGCAAGCAGCAACCCAGCGAACCCTGCAGCGCGGACCGTCAACTTCTCACCGTAAAGAGCAAATACACCATCAACACCACGCGTCGACCGTATCGACTGCGGAGCGCTCGAATGGACCGCTGGTGAATACTTCGCCGCTCTGCCGTTTCCAGCGGCACTCCAATACGGACCGAACCGTGCGCAAAAACCTGCCGTTGCCCAACTCTGTTGCTGCGACGCTGTGATCAAGGATGGAAGCATCGAGATGAGCATCTCCCTGCGCGGATTCGCCGATGACGGGGACGAATCCTGACGCGCGCATCCGTTCGGTAAAGGCGTACTCGACGATCTGAACGGCACCGCGGCCAGAAACACCCAGCACCACGCGCGAAGCCGGCGCGAGCGGCGCTGTCTGAAGACACTGCGCCGCGATCTCTCCGGCATGCTCACGCAAGCGCTGTTCGACCGACGGGGACGATTGGCCGTACAACGCGTACACCGGCAGAAGGAGCAGGAATGCGGATAGATATCGGTTGAGGCGCTGCTCAGGAATTTCCATTTGAATGTTAAATGTAGCGAAAAAACGGAGGAGATTCAAAAGAAGGGGCTTGTGTCCGTGATCGCGCGGATTTCTAGGGCCGCCGCAAACGACGCTCGAGCGCGCGAAAAACAAGCTCCGGACGTTCATCGAGGAAATGGCGGGAAAACCGGCGCGCGCGAAGGACTTCGTTGGATTGCAGATGCGCGGTGATCAGGTCATCCTTCATAAGGGCCGCAGTCGCGAGCGGTTCCCCTTCCGGAGAGGTGACGACCGATCCCCCCCAGAAATTCACGCCATCCTCAAATCCGACTCGATTACAGAACAGCGTGTAGACGTTCAACAGCCGTGCATATGTCCGGTGATGCTCATGATTCACAACCTGATTGTCGAGATCCGGACCGCTTCCCGATAACCGGGTGGGACTCGCCGTCAGACAGAACAGCGCTTCTGCGCCATCCAACGCGAGCAGATACGGAAGCGAGACGTGCCAAACGTCTTCGCAGATCAGAATGCCGAAGCGGCCATGTTTAGAATCAAATGCGCGAACCTCCGTCCCGGGACTGAAATACCGCCCCTCTTCGAACATCCCGTATGTCGGCAGGTAAACCTTCCTGTGTGTGTGCACGACCCGGCCATCTTCGAACAACACGCCCGAGTTGAAGACCCCGTGTCCCGGTCCGCTTTCAACCAGGCCGGCAACGATCGAGATCTTTTTGCTGAGTTCGCGAAGTGGCGCAACAAGGTCGGAGGTCGAGGGTTCGATCGCGAGTTCCCACGCAAGATCGCGCACGGTGTATCCGGTCAGACTCAACTCCGGGAAGACGACGAGCGAAGCGCCGAGGGATGCCGCACGCTCTGCGACGGCGAGATGATGCTCCACATTCCCGCGCAGATCGCCGACACGGCTATCCGTTTGGGCAAGGGCGACGATCACGTCCATGCGGATGCTCAGCGAATGGAGACGTCGTTGGAGAGTTCGTTCGTGTCGTTGGGAACGGGGGGAACATGCTGGGCGAGAACTTCGCCGACGGCACGCACACATTCAACAAGACCGTTTTGGGAGCTCCCGGCCGCAAACAGCGCCGCCGTGCGGTTGGCGATCTCCTGCCACACTTGAGGCATCACGAGCTGATTGATCCCTTCATCCGCGTGGATGCGGAATTGCCGCTCGGAAAGGAGGATATAGACCAGAACGCCCGTCCGGCCGATCGTCTTCTCCATCCCAAGCATGCGAAATTCACGTGCCGCAAGTTCTTCCAACTGGAGGGAACGCTCACTCCAGGCGCGTTTCTCCCGAACGCTTACCCGGATCTCCCCCGCGGTCTTCTTCTCCGCATCCGCGATGGCGTTCTTGACGGCTTCGAGAGCTTCTGGGGAAAGGAACTTCTTTGTGCGATTGGGCATGGGCGCGACTCAGGAAAGATCGATCATCCGGATATCTTTGATGTACTGCACGGTCTTGTCGTCCTTCAGATTCTTCAGCTTGTCCAGCTTCGAATCCATCCGGTTGACGTTGTCCCTGATGATGGAAAGGAATTTCCCGTATTTTTCCGCATTCGGGTGCGCAATGAGTGAATCCACAACGCGTTTCATCTCCGCCAGCGGTTCCGTGATCTGCTTGGAAATGTCGACGACGATCTCCTGCATCGCCTCCAACCGGCGCTTCTTCACTT
>JALONE010000254.1 GCA_025455125.1 Bacteroidota bacterium | reverse complement strand
TTCCGGAGTCAACTCCTGAAACGGCCGGGCGCGCACAATGACGTTCACCGGCACATGGGTCACATCAGGACCGATCTGCGCCATCGCGTTCTCGATCTTCGACGCCTCGAAGACGCCCAGGCGATTGAGGTTCCGCTCGCTCTCGATCTTCTTCGCTTCGCTGAAGTTGTCTCCTTCCCGAAATTCGAGGTGACGCAGAACAACGGCTTCCTCCACGGTTTGTTCAACCGTCGAATCCTGGATAACGGTGACCTCCCCGAATTGATACCTCCGGCCGGGGATGAACGAATAGACAAGGGTGAAGTTATTCGTGGAGGCATACCGCGTTGCGATCACCGTATCGACGCCAACGCCGAGATAGCCGGCGTTCGCGAATACCTCCACGAGCCGCCGCAACTCCGCGTCAGCGACGCTGAGCACGAACGGATCACCCCGTTCGATGAGTTGGTTCGAGTGCAATTCCTCCTGGACGTCTCCGGGCAGCTCGGTCGCGCCACGATATTCGATCGTATCGACGAACGAACGCCGTCCCTCCTCGATAGAAAACGTCAGATCGACTTCACCATCCTCCGGACGAAACAGGATCTGCGTATCGACGCGTGCATGATAGAATCCCTGGTCCAGATACAGTTGCCGGACGGTGCGTACATCCGCCTCGAAGGCGATCGGGTCGAAGTATTCGGCCTTCTGGCCAAGCCCTTCGCTGATATTGCGGTACACGAACTTCCAGATTCCCCACGGGGTTTGGCGCGTCCGGAGCACCGCGAGGATCATCTCATCGCTGAGTTCCCGATTCCCTTCCAGGCGGAGACTCCCAATCTCCACCCGGTCCGTCGGTTGGGCGACCGCGGGAAGCAGAGAACACAGAAGCAGAAGGAGAGCGAGTGGAAGCAGGCGTCGCATAGTGTGGGAACAAAAAACCCAGCAGGGATATGCTGGGTCACTCAGGGAATTCCCTCGCGTCACGGTCGGTGGCGCCAGGACATAAGCGTTTAGTAGTCTTTTTCGTCCTCGTAGAAAAAATCTTCGTCCGAGGGATAGTCGGGCCAGATCTCTTCGATACTCTCGTACGGTTCGTCGGTATCCTCGAGTTCTTCGAGGTTAGCAATGATCTGCGTTGGCGCGCCCGTCCGAACGGCGTAGTCGATCAATTCATCTTTCGTTGCCGGCCAAGGAGCATCGTCCAAATACGATGCCAGCTCGATGGTCCAGATCATAGTCGCTGCACTCCTGATTCGCTGACGATTCGCTGTCCAGTGTCATCGCTCAGATCACCGCCTGCTGGCGACCCGTAGCACATCGTCGAAGAAATAGTCGATAGGATTCTGCGCGACACCGTTGACACGGACCTCGTAATGCAGATGAGGACCGGTCGAGAGTCCGGTGTTCCCCGAGAGCGCGATCAGTTGTCCCCGCCGTATGGACTGGCCCTGCCGAACGAGGGTCTTCGAAAGATGTCCATAGATGCTCGAGACCGAATAGCCGTGGTTGATCGCAACGATGATGCCGAGACCGCTCTCGCGTCCGGCGAACTGTACTGTCCCATCCGCGGTCGCATAGACCGGCGTACCAACGTCGTTGATGATATCGATTCCCTGGTGCGGCCGATAGATGCCGAGGATCGGATGCAGCCGCATTCCAAAGCTCTTCGTGTAGTATCCTTCCATCGGCTTGACGGCGGGGAGCCGTGCAAACCGCAGCTTTTCGGTCTCCAATCGTCGGCTGACCTCGTCATAGCTTTCGGTCTGCAGACGCAATTCGCGTTCAGCTTGACTTACGGTACGATGCAGATCGGTCACGAGACCCCGCACATCCGAAGAGAATCCGACGGCCGAAGCCTCTTCGGTGCCGCCGACGCCCGCCTGCAATACGTCTTCATCAAGACGGGGGAGATTCAAACGGAGCCGGAGTTCGTTCCCGTGATCACCGACATCTGCAAGCGTTGCCTGGAGACGGTCGATGCGGCCGGACATGAACCTCAATTGATCGCGCAACGCACGGTTCTCGCTGAGAAGGCCTGCGTTGCGAACGATCCCAAGACCGACCGGATCATCGAATTGCTGGTTCACCTCAATACCGAGGAGAAACAGCAATACACCAAGACCGATCCCCAATGAGATCGTCTTCGCGCGCAGCCAACGTACCTCCTGCAGTTGCAGGCCGTCGGTCGAGTATGTATAGAGGCGGAATCGCTTCATGTGCTGCCGATCATCTCATGCCGATTTGACCGATTTTGGGCACGAGAATGGCTGAATATATATGAAAATCCATCCTGAGTCAAGGATACGCGTCACCTATTCGAAGTCGTGCTCAAAGTAGTCGATCGCCCGCTTTCCCTTGTTTTTGTCGGAAATCGCCGTATCGAGACGCTTCGCGAACTCTTTGGCGGCATCGTAGCCGTAATGTTTCAGGAGATAGTCCATCGCGATGACCTCAACAATGACCGTGATGTTCTTCCCTGGGAATATCGGCAACTTGATGTGGGGAATGTTGACTCCCAGCACGGAAATGTGCTCATGGTCAAGCCCCGTGCGCGTGTACTCCACATCCGTGCGCCAATCGGCCAATTCAACGATGATCTCGACTCGCTTCTGAAAACGGATGGAGCGGATTCCGAAGATGGACCGAATGTCGATCAGTCCCAAACCACGGATTTCCATGAAGTGCCGGACCACCTCAGAACCCGCTCCCATCAGAATCCCTTCCCCCTTCCGGATCACCATGACGACATCATCCGCGACCAACCGGTGTCCGCGCTCGACAAGATCGAGAGCGATCTCGCTCTTGCCGATACCCGATCGCCCGGTCAGCAGCACCCCAATCCCGTAGACATCGATGAATGAACCGTGCATGACGGTCTGAGGCGCGAACTGATCGTCCAGAAAATCACTCAGATAGTAGATGCATTTGGTCGTTTCAAGCGGCGTTTGCAGGACCGCCACATTGTGCTCCGTTGCGATGGAGAGCAATTCATCGTCGAACGTGTTCTCGTTCGTGATGACAATGCAGGGAATGTCGAACTGGAATATGGTTTCGAAGCACCGGATCCGCTCGGCAAGCATCAGATGCTTTAGGTACCGAATCTCCGTGTTCCCGAAGATCTGGACCCGGTTGTAGGTGAAGAGTTCGACGTAGCCGGCAAGCGCCAAGCCTGGCCGGTGAATGTTCTTGTCGCTGATCTCTCTCCCGAAACCGATATCTCCGTTCAATTGCTGCAGACGCAACCGGTCCTTGTTCGATTCGAACAGATAGCCGACCGTGATGCATTTCTTCCGCGTTTCCTTGATCCTGTCCAGCGCCATACGTTCATCCTTTCGGGGTCATTCTTTCGCACGCACCCGCCGCACCTGTATCCTGTCCTTCTCTCGCATCTTCGCCTTGTATTTCGTCAGCCTCGCACGCACTTTCTGCACTGCAATGTCGATCGATTTCTCAAATTCTTCGCTCTCGCCAACCCCCGTCAGAACCTCCTTGTACACCTTGAGGGATATCTCAGCGACCTTCGTGCTCTTATGAACCTTCTCGAACACCAATACCACGTCCGCTCGTGTGATGCCGT
>JALONE010000253.1 GCA_025455125.1 Bacteroidota bacterium | reverse complement strand
GCCGAGGTCTGCCTCGAAATGACCCCCCAATAAAAACGCCGTCCATTCCCTCGTGTGGGTGATGGCTTGGGCCTGCGTCAAGACGTTTTCAGGATCCATGCGGATGGGGTCCGAAACGCGCGACGCAAGCATCGTCCCGCGGTACTTGGAGGTCGAAATATCCCAACGAATGCCGTTGAATCGGGCCTTGTCCAGCGTCAGCGGCGTGAATTTCGTGCGGATCACGTCCCCGATCATGAGCCTGCTGGTCAATCCGCTGTAGCTGTCGTTCAGGATCACGAGGTTCTGGAAATATGAACTGTAGAACCTGGTCTTGGTCAGCGAACTGGTCGCGGCGGAATACTCGGAAACGGCGGTCCGGCTCTGCTCATCCAACGTGAAGATCTGAACGCCGTCGACGAGGAAGTTCCCGAAGTTGTCGTAGAATTTGCGGCGCAGCAAGCCGGCGCTGTAGTTCTCGTAGTTCCGTCCGGCATAGTTCAGGTATGATCCGCGGTCGGCGGTTTGGGAGATGAACTGGCCGTGGAGCAGGTCCGGCAGGAGAACAGCCGCGGTCGCTGCGAGGAGGAGAATGCGGTGCGAAGGTTTCATAAGCATCAAAAGGGATTACAGTGCGTAGTGCAGCGTGATGAAATGCGAGCCGCTCAGATACTGGAGGACCGTTTGATACTGATACGCGTAGTCGATCCGGATTCCATTCCACACGAAACCGACTCCTCCGCCGATGTCTCCTTGTTCCGTTCCGCCGACACCAACGCCGCCGCCGGCGCGAACGATGAACTGAAGTTGATCGCTGAAGACGTCCGCCTTCATGGCGACGAATTCTGCCCCGCCGGCGAACCGCTTCGATGGGCCCTGCGAGGTGAAATGCGCGGTGAGCAAATAGTCATAGACACTGGAGGCATACGTGATCCCCGCGGAGATCCGTTGATCGAGCCGCGCATCCTCCGAGCCGTTGACAGCGATGGAGGGGGCGTTGATGTTCGCGACGGCAACGCCGATGATGATGTCGTTGTCCGGAAACACGTCGGCCCATCGCGCCTGCAGACCGGCATCGAATGTCAACGTCGCCTTCGAGAGGCCGTCCTCCGGCACGGCGCGCAACCCGGACGGCGCGGGGGTCGACCACTGCAGGAGGCGGACGCTTCCGCCGATCATCACGACATCGAACAAGTTCTGCGAGTACGCACCGATCAATTCATTCTCGTTCCATGCATCCGCACGGAACACGCGCGCACCGAACCCGAGTTGACCGACGAGTCCGAGGTTGGCCGAGGCGCTGGCTGTGAGGTACCGGAGATTGTCCCCCTGGATTCCAGTGAACAACTGCGCGAAGGATGTGGAGAAGGACAATCCACTCAGGGAGCCGACCCCCGCGGGGTTATAGAAGATCACGTTCGGCCCGTCGGCGGTGCTGACGAGTGAGCCGCCGAAAGAAACCGCGCGGGCGCTTCCAGGCAGGATGGAGAACCCCCCGGCGAATGCGCTCGGGAGCGCGACGACGGAGAGAAGAATGGTGAACCAGACGAGTAGTTTCATGGGAGAACCGTTGCTCAATATGCGATGGTCACGGTCTTGGTGAGGGCCGAAGGATTGTTTCCATCCGCGGCGACGGAGATCTGGAATATGTAGACGCCGGGAGCCAGAAGCTTCCCGTTGTCGTCGCGTCCATCCCACGGAATGGCGTTCTGTTCGACGTAGGCTTGAGCCGTCGTCGAGGTCTCGAACACGGTCCGGACCTTTCGTCCGGTCAGGTCGAAGACGTGGATCCGAACAGGGCGCGGGTCGGTCAGGTTTGCGACGAAGAAATTGAAATACGTGACATCGTTCCGGCCGTCGCCATTCGGTGTGAACGGATTCGGGTCAACCCGCCCATCCATGATGGTCGCATCGGGGACGCCGATGGTGACAAGCGTGGTTGCTTCTTTCCCGCCAATGATCGCCGCATCGACCATCTGCGGATTGCCCGGCGTCGCATTGGAGATGATCAGACTTGGGAATGAATGGGTCAGCAGGTACGGAGTGAACCGCAACGCCGCGCGAATCGTCGATGTCCCCATGACGGGGGAAGCAAATCCCACTCTGAGAGCACCGGGGACGAATTGGAGCGTGTGCGGCACCTCGACGTTGTTCACGGTAACGGCGTTCACCGCCATCGGGATATCCGTCTCAATAATGAGCGTATCGATCCCTCCACTTGGGCCATTCGTTTGTATCGCGGTTTCATGCGTGATATTCGCCTCCTTCAGGATCTCCGCCGTCACCTGAGAGAGGCGAGCGGTGGCAGAACTGACGACAAGCGTTGTGTCGTAGGAAATTTCGATCGAGCGGAAACGCGGAGTTTCGAGTGCCTGTGTCCCGAGTTTCACTTTGTATTGAATGTACTTCCGAGGTTCGAATACGCGGAACAATGATCCGCTCACATTGACCGGCGTGCTCCATGGACTCCAGGCACTGACACCGGTCTGGTCATCGCCCGTCCGCAGGGAGACCTCGACACTTGTGAGCGGCGGTGTATCCGCCTGCCATGAGACCTTCCCCCAATTGACCGAGCGAGCGATCGATCCGGTCTGCTTGATCGCTGAGACATACGTCCCCTCCGCGAGGAAACCGACGCCGAAAACTTCGATCTCAGAAAGAACCGTGGCGGCTCCGTTCGGTCGAGTCGGGTCCATCTTGTCGATCTGGAATGCGACGTACCGACCCGTGTCAGGGATGAAGAGGTCGTCAGTGGTGACACTCTGATTATCCGAGATTTGGAGCACGCGCCGGAGATCAACTGAGTCCCTGCCCACCAAGATTGAGTAACCGCGCGGGCGGAAGTTCAGCGCTTGGACGAAGGTCCTGGTCTTGACCCTATTGACCACACGCGTCGCCTGCAGATCGATTACGATTTGGGTCCCCTCTTGTCCGGCAGGGAGGCTGAAGAACGTTGAAGTGCTGTTGTCAAACAAAACGTTGGGGTCGCCATTTTGCACGGGAATCAACTCTTCCTCTTCCCGTGCGAAACGGACGGAAGCAGTCTTGCCGCGCGCCAGGTTGTTCGAACTTCCGCTGTCCAGGATGAAATCCCCTGGGAATGTCGCCAGGTCAAGATCCGTGGTATCCACGGGATTTTCCGACGCTACCGTGCTCTTGAAAACGGTATCCCGGATCGCCAGTTGACTCAAGGCGGAGGAGGGGAGGAGGAACGCAAGGAGGACGAACATCCGTCCAAAGGTTGTGGGTACGGTTCTCATGATCGTCTGAAATGTGAATGAAAGGATCAGCCTTCCTGTTCCGGCGGCAGTCCGATGATCTTCTTGTCTGCGTCCAACAGCGGGGCGAGGCTGAAACGCGTGATGCTGGCGAGGTTCAATTCGTCGATCATCTGTACGGAATACGAATACTTTGCTTTTCGGTCGATGGGGGGAAGATTGATCTCCAGCACCTGCGGGAGGCTGAACGTGGTGGTCAGCATGAAGAAGGTCAACAGCAGAAAAGCGACATCGACGAGAGGAGTCATGTCGATGTGCGTTCCCATGCGTCGCTTCCCCTTGTGCTTCTTCCCTTTCTTTCCGTGCGAGCGGCCGCCGCCGCCCATGTCGCCGCCACCCGCCATGGATTAATCCCTTGATTCCACAGTGACAAGCTCAAACCGAGCGATGTTCGCCTTCTGGAGCGCGTTCATCACGTCCTCCGCAGGCCCGTAGACGCCATCACGGTCTCCTTTGATGATCGCGCGCATCTTCGGGTTCGCGTTCTTCGCCGCCTGGGCGAGGTCGGGGAGTTCCTCGAGCGTCACGGGGATGCTCGGTCGAAGCTTGCGGGACTCGCCGAACAACTGCGCCCGCAGCTGCTGCGAATCGACGCCGAAGTAGATCTTTCCGTCGGGACTGAACGTAATGGTCATGACGTCCGACTCGGGGGTCTTGACCTTGGCGTGCGACGCCGGAAGGTTGACCGTCACGTCCTCTTGAGGCCGGAACTTCGTCGTGAGCATGAAGAAGGTCAGCAACAGGAATGCGACGTCGACAAGGGGGGTCATGTCGATCATCACGTTGACCCGCTTTTTCTTGATCTTTGGCATCGCGCAGCCTTACGATTCCTCGCCTTCCTGCACGCTGATGATCTGGATGATATTGAAAACTGCTTCATCCAGCATGTACGTGAAGTTATCGACCTTGTTGATGAAGACGTTGTACCCCACGATGCCGGCAATGGCCGCGATAAGCCCGCCGGCCGTGTTCACCAGCGCTTCGGAGATACCCAGAGAGAGCTGGACGGCGTCCGGCGCGCCGGTGGTCGCGAGAGCTTGGAAAGCGCGAATCATACCTAATGTCGTCCCGAGCAGTCCGACCATCGTTGCGATGGAGGCGATGGTCGAGATCGCGATCAGATTCTTCTCCAGGAGGGGCATCTCGAGCCCAGTTGCCTCCTCGATCGCACGCTGGATCTCCGTGACGAGTTTGTCGTGAGGAACGGGCTTCTTCTTCTTCTTCAATTCCTGATGTCGCTGGAATCCGTTCTTCAGGATATTCGCAATGGCGCCTTGCTGCTTCTCGCACATCTGGATGGCGAGGGCGAAGTCCTCGGCTTCAACCGCCTTTTCCACTTCCTTCAGGAAGGGGGGGAGGGCCCCTTTTCCCATCGCTTTTCGTATGGAGAGCGAACGCTCAATGATGAACGTTGCTACCATTAATGAGAGCGCAATCAGCGCAATGACGAGGTATCCACCATCCTGAATGAATTTCGGCAGGAAGAAGAAGTAGATGAGGGCGGATACGACAGAGGCGGCGATGATAAGACCGGTGATAAAGACGGACTGCTTCATAGAAGAGACCTTCGGTGAAAATCGATGGTATCAGCGAGTGACTCAATAGAGGTACCGGTTAAATTTTAGGGCGAAAATGCCAGAGATGCAAGGCGAAATGTCACATCAAATCGCGCGGTTCTTCGACTCGTTGGAGCAGTAAGAGCCCTGCCAGCAGAAAGATGCCGACAGAGAGGATCGCCGTGCGCTGGTCCAGCAAGGAAGAGACGAATCCGAAGAGGAGGGGGCCGAGGATGGCCGAAGCCTTTCCGAAGAACGAGTAGAAACCAAAGAACTCCGTCTTCTTCTCGGGGGGCGTGATCTCGGTCATCAGACTCCGGCTGGTGGACTGTGACGATCCGAGCGCGATCCCCGCGAGCACGCCGAGCAGTATAAACGAATTCTTATCATTCACGAGGTAGGCGAGGACGATGAGGATAAGCCATAAGACCAGGGTGATGCTCAGCGTCCTCTTGTGTCCCGCGTGATCCGCGAGAATGCCGAACCCTGCGGAGCCGACGAGGGCGGCGGTTTGTACCAGGGCGAAAAAGACAACGATATCTCCAACCTCAAACTTCAATGTTTCACGCGCAAAGATGGAAGAGAAGATGATGATCGTGTTCACCGCGTCGATGTAGAGGAAATACGCGAGCAGGAATCGGGCGACGTTGCGATATCGCGGGAAATCGTTGTAGGTCGAGACGAGCCGCCGGAATCCGACTGCGATAAAGTCCTTCGGAAGGGGAGCGACGCGTTGGCGGTCGGGAAGGAAGAGAAAGAGCGGGAGTGAGAAGAGAAGGAAGAATCCCGCCGCGATGAGAAAGCTGATGCGGACGTTCGGGAGATTTGCTTCGGAGAACCCGTCGGCGTACAGTGGGAAGGCGACCGCAAGCGTGACGAGGGAGCCGAGATATCCCATCGCGAAGCCATACCCGGACACGCGTCCATAACTCCGTCCCGTCGTGATTTCCGGGAGGAATGCATCGTAGAATACCAGTCCCGCTTCGAAGCCGATGTTTGCCAACACGAGAAGCAGGATGCCGGAGAACAGCATTCCTCCTTCGACGCTGAACAACGCGGCGGTCGCCAGCACGCAAAGGCCGGTGAAGACGCCGAGGAATCGTTTCTTCCCTGCGCCATGATCTGCAACTGCGCCGAGAACGGGGGAGAAGCAAGCGACGATGAGCATCGAAATGCTGAATGCCGCTCCCCAGTATAGGTCGCCCTGCTTGCTCCCTTCGGCGACCACCTCTTTGAAGTAGAGCGGGTATCCGACGGTCAGAATGAGGACGTAGAAGGCGGTGTTGGCAAAATCGAAGAGGGCCCAGGAAACAACGTGTCCGCGGGAAACGGGACCGGAAGGTTGTGTCATGATTTCGTCGGCTTCACGACGTGCGTATCGACGAGCCCGCGGCCTGTCTTCCGCAGGCGTTCGGCCTTCTTCAGGTCGTCGAGCACGGAATCGAGAACGCCGTTCACGAACTTGTCGCTCTTGTCCGTGCTGTATTCACGGGCGATCTCGATGGCCTCGTTGATGGAGACTTTCGGCGGGATGTCGTCGAAGTACAGAAGTTCACAGATCCCCATGCGGAGAATGATGCGGTCGATGACGGCAAGGCGGTTGAATTCCCAATGCTCAACCCGTTTCCGGATGAGCTCGTCAAGCTCCTTGGTCGTTTCGAGGACCTTGAGGATCAGCTGGCGGGCGAACGCGAACGCTTCCGGCTGCTTTCGCAGTTCGGCAA
>JALONE010000252.1 GCA_025455125.1 Bacteroidota bacterium | reverse complement strand
ACACCCTTCGTCCCCTACGAACGATCCGTCGTCGCGATCACCAGGTACACATCCGCATTCGCGCCGTTCGTGATCCAGTTCTTTGTGCCGTTCAGGAGATATCCGTCCCCATCCTTCACCGCTGTCGTTCGTTGATTGGTCGCATCGCTTCCCGCCTCCGGTTCGGACAGGCAGAACGCACCGAGTTTCTTCCCTGAGGCGAGGTCGCGCAGGTAGCGGTCCTTTTGGTCATCCGTACCGAAGGTCTCCAGTCCCCAGCAGACAAGTGAGTTGTTCACCGACATGATCACACCCGCCGAGGCATCGACCTTCGAGATCTCCTCCATGGCAAGCACATACGCGATCGTATCCAAACCCGCACCGCCCCACTGCTCGGAGACCATCATGCCCATGAACCCCAGTTCTCCCATCTTCTTCACCGCTTCGTGCGGGAATTCCTCACGTTCGTCGCGCTCATCCGCGGTCGGGGCAAGCTCCTCCTGCGCAAACTTGCGGGCCATGTCTCTGATCATGAGCTGCGTTTCATTGAACGTGAAATCCATGCGTCCCTCCTTTAAGCGTGTCTACTTCGTCTGTGTGTAGTCGTAGAATCCCTTGCCGCTCTTGCGCCCGAGGTGTCCCGCCGCGACCATCTTCTTCAACAGCGGACAGGGGCGATACTTGTCGTCACCCAGTCCGTCGTGGAGCACTTCCATGATAGAGAGACAGACGTCCAGCCCGATGAAGTCCGCCAGCTGCAGCGGTCCCATGGGGTGATTCATACCGAGTTTCATCACCGTATCGATGGCTTCCGGAGCGGCAACCCCTTCCATCACGCAGAAGATCGCCTCGTTGAGCATCGGCATGAGCACGCGGTTCGAGATGAAGCCGGGATAATCGTTCACCTCGGCGGGGACCTTTTCCAATTGCTCGGCTAACTGCCGCACCGCATCGAATGTTTCCTGCGACGTCGCGTGCCCGCGGATGATCTCCACCAACTTCATCACCGGCACGGGGTTCATGAAGTGCATGCCGATCACCTGCTTGGGCCGTTTTGTGACTGCGGCCAGTTCGGTGATGGGGATGCTCGAAGTGTTGCTTGCCAGGATGGCGTGCGGCTTGGTGAACTGATCGAGCGCGCGAAACAACTCCTTCTTGATCTCCGCCCGTTCGGTGACCGCTTCGACGACCAGGTCGGCAAGCGCAACCGCCTCCTTCAGATCAATCGCGAAAGTGATGCGTCCGAGCGTATCGGCTTTCTGCTGTTCCGTGAGCGTCCCTTTCTTCACCTGGCGGTCCAGATTCGCGCTGATGGTCGCTTTCGCCTTGTCGAGGAACTCTTGCTTGACATCGTTGAGCATCACAGAAAAACCGTACTGAGCGAAGGTGTGGGCGATGCCGTTGCCCATCGTCCCGGAACCGATCACGGCAATGTGTGAGAAGGTTGAGGCCATGGAGGACACCAAGGGGATTGGTGAATTGCAAATGATGATTAGTGAATGGCGATTCGCGAATGGTGATTCTTGAAGGAGTTAGCGTTCAACGATCATTCCAGACGCTTCGCCGCCGCCGATGCAGATGGCCGCCATGCCGCGGCGTTGGTTTTGCTGCTTCAGCGCATGGAGCAACGTCACCAGGATGCGCGCGCCGCTGGCACCGATGGGATGTCCGAGCGCAACCGCACCGCCGTTGACATTCACGCGGGCGGGATTCAGCTGGAGGGCCTGATTGACAGCGAGCGCGACAACGGAGAATGCTTCATTGACCTCAAAAAGGTCGATGTCCGCCACCGTGATGCCGGTCTTCGTGAGGGTCTTCGTGATCACATCGGCGGGGGCCGTCGTGAACCACTCGGGACGCTTCGCCGAAGAGGCAAATCCGATGATGCGCGCAAGCGGAACAAGTCCGAGCGCCTTCGCACGAGCGGCCGACATCACGACCACCGCCGCCGCGCCATCATTGATCTTCGATGCGTTGGCTGCGGTTACGGTTCCATCCTTCAGGAATGCCGGTTTGAGCGAGGGGATCTTCTCGAAGTTCGTCTTGAACGGCTCTTCGTCCTTCGTGACTAGTTCGTCCCCTTGCTTCACCCGCACAGACACCGGGACGATCTCCTCGGTGAACTTGCCATCATTCCACGCCGCCTGTGCACGCTTGTAGCTCTCGACGGCAAATGCATCCTGGGCTTCACGCGGGATCGAGCACTCTTTCGCGCACAACTCGGCCGCATTCCCCATGTGGTAGTCGTTGTAGACGTCCCACAATCCGTCCTTCACCATCCCGTCCACCACCTGACCATGCCCCATCCGATATCCCGACCGGGCCTTCTCGAGATAGTACGGGACGTTGGACATGCTCTCCATGCCTCCAGCGACGACGATGTCCGCATCGCCCAGTTGCACGGCCTGCGCGGCGAGCATCACCGCCTTGAGTCCGGAACCGCACACCTTGTTGACGGTCATGCACTCGACCGATGGAGCGAGTCCGCCGAACAACGCCGCCTGTCGCGCCGGCGCCTGTCCTTCGCCCGCCACGAGCACGTTCCCCATGATCACTTCCTGCACATCCAGCGGATCGATGCCGATGCGCTTGATCGCCTCAGCGATCACGATGGCGCCGAGCTTCGGAGCCGGGATCGAAGCGAGCGTTCCCTGAAAGGATCCGATCGGCGTCCGGCATGCACTGACGATGACAGCTTCGTTCATCCTTCCCTCCTGCGTGGGCTCAGCGGCGGTTGATCAACTGTTCATCACCTTGAGGAATTCCTTGTTCGACTTCGTCCCGCGCATCTTATCGAGCACGAGTTCCATGGCATCGACCGGATTCAGGTCGCTCAGGAATTTGCGCAGGATCCAGACACGGTTCAGATCGTCCGGGTCCATCAGCATCTCTTCTTTGCGGGTGCTGGTCTTGTTGACATTGATGGCTGGGAAGATGCGCTTGTCGCTGAGCGCGCGGTCGAGCACCATTTCGCTGTTTCCCGTTCCCTTGAATTCCTCAAAGATGACCTCGTCCATGCGGCTCCCCGTCTCGATGAGCGCCGTACCGATGATGGTGAGGCTTCCTCCTTCTTCAATGTTGCGCGCCGCGCCAAAGAACCGCTTTGGACGATGCAGGGCGTTCGCGTCGACGCCGCCGGAGAGGATCTTGCCGGAGTGTGGAACGACCGTGTTGTGTGCGCGCGCGAGACGCGTGATGCTGTCGAGCAGGACGACGACGTCCTTTTTCGCCTCGACGAGACGTTTCGCCTTCTCGAGCACCATGTCCGAGACCTGCACGTGCCGTTCGGGCGGTTCATCAAAGGTCGAGCTGACGACCTCGGCACTCACCGTTCGCTCCATGTCGGTCACTTCTTCCGGGCGCTCGTCGATGAGCAGCACGATCAGCCGCACCTCGGGATGATTTCGCGTGATGCTATTGGCGATCTTCTGCAGCAGAATTGTCTTTCCCGCCTTGGGGGGCGAAACGATCATGCCGCGCTGTCCCTTCCCGATGGGCGAGAGGAGGTCGAGAATGCGCATCGAGTATTCGCCGGGAACGGTCTCCAGCTTCAAACGCTCGGCTGGATACATCGGTGTCAGGTTCTCGAACAGAACGCGGTCGCGGATGACGTCC
>JALONE010000251.1 GCA_025455125.1 Bacteroidota bacterium | reverse complement strand
TCCCACCCCTTGTCGAAGAAGCGACGGAGCCGTTCTGCCATCCGCTGATTCCGAACGATGACGCCTACGTTGCGCGACGTGTAGAAATAGCTCCGCTCCCCGTTGCTCGAGCCGAGCCAGAAAGCCTTCTGGTCCACCAAAATGAATTTGCAGTGGACGACCCGCGCAAATGAGATGTAGCCTCCCGACCATTCGGGAATGACGACATATCTGATCTCAATGTTCGGGATCTGGGATAACTGCTTCAACGTCGCTTCCGACCGCCCCCCTTTTCCCCAGTCTGATACGATCATACGAACCTTGACGCCGCGGGCGGCGGCACGCACTATCGGGCCCTCCAACCCTTCATACCGAGATCCGTCCCTTCCTTCCGACGCGTAGGAAAGAAACTGCAGCACGACCTCGCTTGTTGCCTGATCGATCAAAGAACCGACATGCGGCTCGTCCCATCGGGTTGAATCGGAGATCCAGCCGCGGGGACTATATGTCGGAGTCAAATGCACTGTGTCGGCGCTCGGTGTCACGATGATGAAGTCGTCGTACCGATTGTGCGGGACAATGCTCGTGTCGTCTGTGGGACGTGCGGCGAGTTCCCAATCGAGCTCGAACAGATCGCGATACACGGCGGCGAATCCGGAATGACGGATGCGGAGACCAAGTTCTTGGATGTGTGTCAGCGCCCGCCAATCGAAGTTCTGACTGCCCACAAAGACCTGCTCGCCGTCGACGATGATGTACTTCGCGTGTTGAACGCCCCCGGAGACTTTTGAAAAGTCGAGGACACGCACGGTGATATTGTCAAATGCGTCAAATGAGTCCGCCAGTGCCGGATACGTGCGGTACATGCGGGCGTCGATGATGATGCGCACCGATACGCCGCGGGCTGCGACATCGATCAGTTCGCCGATGACGAAGTCGAGGGCTTCACCCTGTTGCGGGGAAAGATAGAATTGCTCAAGGTCGATTTGCTTCCTCGCGCTGCGGATCATCTCGGTCCAGACGTCGACCGTATTCCGGATGTCCGGATTATCGAGGGTCGTCTCGACCGGAGCGCTCTCAACGAATTCGATGTCGGACGAGACGATCGATTGACATGAGAGAGAAAAAGGGAAGAGGAGGAGGATGATCCAGGGGGCAGTAGAGACAGGACGTACCATAGGGGGACGACTCCGAGATGGTTCAAGCCGATTCAGACTGAAGACATACCAGGCCAGCATCAATTTTGCCCAATCTAAACCATCTTTCTGACTGTGGCAAGGAAGGGCGATTGAAAGAACCTTAAAATTTTAGCAATTTCAGGTGTTTGAATGAACGATTTGCACGAAAAAAATCTTTTACACGATTGGAACTATTTGCCCTGTTGTTGTGGTTAAATGGGTAGCAACAGGCTCCGAGTCCCAAACGAGGCTGGAGTTCAGGCACAAACCAAACTATTGGAGGTCGTCATGAATCAGTTCCTTCGCCGGTTGTTGATCCTGCCGGCTGCCGCACTTCTACTCATCGGTTGCACCGAAGGTCAGAATCCTGTGGATCCGGGGATGCCTGCACCTGACCAGACTGCCCCGTCGCTCTCGATGTCGCCTGCGACTCCATCGACGAATTCGGGGACCATTGTCGATGTTGCCGTCTCGAATCCTGACTTCTCTATCCTTGTGCAGGCCGTCCAGTTTGCGGACCTCGCCGGTGCACTTTCGAATCCCAATGCTCGCTACACCGTTTTTGCTCCTACCAATGATGCGTTCGTTCGTCTTCTCGGCCGCCTTGGCTTGACGCCGGAGCAGCTGTTCGTACCTGAGAATAAGGAACTGGTTAAATCGATCTTATTGTATCACGTCGCCCCGGGAGTCCGGACGTCGAAGGTGGTACTCAAGATGCCCCTGATCTTCACGCTCAAGAAGGAATTCATCGTCGTGAAGGGAAGGACCGCCGAAGTGGGCAACTTTAAGAACGGATTCGCCAGCATTATCGCAACCGATGTGCGCGCGTCGAATGGCATCATCCACGTCATTGATGACGTCATTGTTCAACGGAGCGTGCCGGTTCCTCCGATCCAAAACTAACGTACCTGCATTGGAAAACAACAACAGGCTCGGCGATCTGCCGGGCCTGTTCTGTTTTCACGTGAATCCTGACAAGGTCAGTTTCGCATCGCCTTCAGCTCATCATCCTTCCCCGTCATCTGCAAACGGATCAACGACACGGGGATCGTGCTCATGTCGTACATCTCGTCAAAGAACTGGCGAAGGCGGTAGTTTTCTCCCAACTCCCGGCTGCGGTCCATGATGAGGCGATCAAGCAGATGCTTGCCCGTGACGTAACTTGTGCCATATCCGGGCTGGCGTAAGTACAAGTGCTGCTCGAACCCGACAAGACTCACATCCCCCGTCCATCCCGCCGGAGTCCATTCCACCTGATACGCGCGCGCTTGCTCAAGCGTGATCTCGTTTGCATGGACATAGAGCGAAGCCAGTCCGCGTGCGCAGCGCTGTGCCAGCATGATCCAGACCAACTCCCGGCTGCGAGGACTGTCGTCGTACAATCCGGCGTGCAGGAACATCTCTTCCACGCTCGTCGTCAATCCTTCCGCACGACTCATCCAGATGTTGTACGATAGCGGTTCGTGCCGGATCGGGCTCGCGTGCGGTGCGTGGATCTGCTGTGCAATGTCGAACCAGTGTATGCCGTGCGAGTAGAGCGGCGTCGGATCCAGATGCATGATCTTGTAGAAAAAGTTGCGCCGATCCTCGGGGATGAATCGCCCCAGATGCTTCCGCAATTCCGGCTCCATGTAGTCGCGGACGGTCATGATCTCGTTCGTCCGGAGGAACTCCATCAGCTTCCCGACCGAACGCTCCGCAAGCCGATCATACTCTTCTGGACTCGACGCGGCCGGGAGAGGTGGAAGCGCACGATTATGGTGCTGTTCGAGCGCCAACGACGTGTATGCCCGTCCTAACTCCCGCTTTAACAGCATAACCTCGTCGTCCCACGTCATTGGGACGAGCAGGACATGACGGAGGTACCAGTTGTAGTTCTCCTTCCCGATGCCCGATGGTCCCGTCTTCAAAGGGGTTTGTCGCCCCAGCCAATCCGCAAATTCCAGTGTCGCGGACCTGGCCTCATCTAACGCCTTCTGGAATGCGGTTCCGGCGTTTGCCGCTCGTTTACCAAGATCCTCGAGGTCGCTTGCCTGTGTGCGGATGCTTGCGATACCTGCGATCCAGAGGTCGCGTGCGTTGCCGATCAGACTCATCCGGGCTTGTTCGAGCAACGGCGGAATGATGCGCAGTTGCGCGGTGAGTTTTGCGGCATCATCCTTCGAGAGGGGGAAGGTGTACGTCCAGAGTTCGATCGCCGCATGGCAGAGTGGACCTTCATGCGCAGGCGTATCGCTCTGCTCCGTCCATACGATCGCGTAGTATGCCGGATCGCGCGCCCAGGGCTGAAGAACCCGCAGGTCGAATTCGAGCCCGTTCATTTCGGCGCGAACCAATTCGATGTCGACTTTCTGTTCGAGCAACCATCCCGTTGTGTCGATGGATGCGAGACGTCGCTGACACTGAATGAGCTGTGTGCGGATCTTCTCGAGCGTTTTCGCG
>JALONE010000250.1 GCA_025455125.1 Bacteroidota bacterium | reverse complement strand
GCATTACGGCGTCCCATACTACGAGGTCATTGTCCCCGAGGCGCTCTTGCAGCAAAGCCAGCAGACACAGAAGATCTTCAATATCGTGATGGGCGCCATCGCCGGGATCTCGTTGTTGGTGGGCGGCATCGGCATCATGAACATCATGCTTGCATCCGTATTGGAGCGAACGAAAGAGATCGGCATTCGCCGTGCGATCGGCGCCACGCAGGCGGACGTGCTCGGCCAATTCCTGTTCGAGGCGGTCTTCCTGAGCATCGTCGGCGGGCTGGTTGGCATCGCTCTCGGGTTCGGTCTGACGGAAGCCATCACGCTCTATGCAGGCTGGCGGACAACCGTCTCCCCTCCGGCCGTTCTCATGGCCTTCACCGTCTCCGCGATGGTTGGCATCGCATTCGGCTTCTATCCCGCACGCAAAGCCGCGCGACAGAATCCGATCGAATCGCTGCGGTACGAGTGATAGCAGTTCGGAGTTGGGAGTTCGGAGTTGGGAATTCAGAGTGCGGAGTTTTGGCGCTGAATTCTGACCTCTGGATTCAGCCTTCAGCATTAGGAGTCATGTCTCATGCGGTCGATTCTCTCTCTAATATTCTTCTGTTCCCCTCTCCTGTTCTCGCAACCGAAGGTTCTTGAACTCACGCTCCCCTATTCCATCGAGCTTGCCTTTCGCCAGGGGTACGGCGCGCGCAGCGCATCGGCGTCCTATCAGGCAACGATGAAGGGGCTCGAAGCGGACCTGATGCAGCTCCGTACGTCTGTGAGTTTCAATGCGCAACTGCCGAACTACAGCGAATCGCTCACGAATGAGTTCAACCCCCTGACCGCGCAGTACGAATACTACGAGGTCCAGACGGCCCAGGTGCAGGGAGGATTGACGATCAGTCAGCCCTTGACCTTCCTGGGTGGGACATTGACGTTGCAGGAACAGCTGATCGGCCGTGGACAAACCAGCGGCCTCTCTTCCTCTTCGAAGTTTCGCCGCGACTTCTTCAACAACCTCACCTTTCAGTACCGCCAACCCCTGTTCACGCCGAACACTTACCGCATGACAGAAGAGCGAAACCGCATCGCGTCCGATCAGGCGCGCGCGGACTTTGTGCGGACCCAGCTTGACATCGAGTACGCGGTGACCGAATCGTTCTATTCGCTGTACCAGCTTCAGCAGCGCTCCGCCATCATCCGGGAACAGGTGAACCAGAATCAGGAGATGTTCGAGACTGCCCGAACGAAGTTCTCCAGCGGGCTTGTCCCCGAGGTCGATTACCTGCAGTCGGAGGTCGATCTGGTGAGCAGCCAGAATGATCTCCTCAATGTCGAGCGCGACGTCAGCCGCGCATCGAATGCATTCCGGCAGCTGCTTGGCCTTTCGGACGATCAGCAGTTCACGCTTGTCGCCGCCCCCGCGTATTCCCCCGTGACGGTTGACCGCAACGCTGCCATCACGAAGGCACTCGGAGGACGGTCGGAGGTCATCCGTGCGCGACAGACGATCGACCTTCGCCTCCTCGACATCTCGACGGCCGAAGCGCGCGGCGGATTTCGCGCCGACCTGACCGCCAGCTACGGCATCAACGGAGCGACATCGGTCTTCAACCGGTTGCTGGACGAGTACGGCGTCACACGCGGCGGCGTCTTGTCGCTCAGCATTCCGATCTTCGACTGGGGAAGCAACGAACTCGATGTCCAGGCAGCTCGCATCCAGCATCGCGCCGCGTTGATGTCGCTCGAGAACACGCAGCAGCAGATCCGTCTCGAGATCCTCGACCTCCTCAATCGATTGCGTGCCGCCGAGTCCCGCATTCTCGTGTTGGAGAAGGTCGTGTTCGTTGCGCAGAAGGGATACGACATCAGCGTGGAACGGTTCAAGACGGGAACGGCAAGCCGGAACGACCTTGCGCAATCCCAGCAGCGTCTCACGAACGCGAAATTGAACAACCTCAACGCGATGATGGATTATCAGATCGCGCTGGCCGACCTTCGTCGGAGGACACTGTGGGATTTCGAGCGAAACGTTCCGATCGCTCCCCGCTGGTACCCGGACTCCGGCAGCCATTGACATTCGGTTGATTTTTCGAGAAGATAGGGCACTCCCATGTCCACGAGAATTATCCTCCATCATTCTCTCTGAAAGGATCCCTCATGAAACTCGCACGTGTTCTGTGTGTCACCGTGCTCTCACTCCTCATCCTCGCCGCAGCCAACGCCCAATTGAAAAAACGAGTCGCGGTCGCGCGCTTCAACGACCGAACCGGGAGCGGGTATCACTCCCTCGGCGAAGGAGTCGCAGACATGCTCATCACGGCACTGGTGAAATCCGGGAAGTTCATGACCATCGAACGACAGGAGATCGAACGGGTCATCCAAGAGCAGCAATTCGGACAATCCTTCATGGTCACGCCGGAGACCGCTCCAAAGGTCGGCCAACTCCTCGGCGTTGAGCTCTTCGTCGTCGGTTCCGTTACGGAATTCGGCACCAAACAGAGCAGTATTGGCGGCGCCACCTCCTTGTTCGGCGGAAGCATCACGAAGAAGGTCGCACGCTGCGTCGTCGACATCCGCCTGGTGAACACCAACACCGGCGAGATCATCGCCGCCGAAACGGAAGAGGGCTCCGAATCGTCGACCGGCTTCTCCGTGGACCTCCAACAGGTCGATTTCAGCAACACGAACAACTGGGATGATACCGATATCGGCAAAGCCACACGTCAAGCCGTCGACGGAGTGGTCGAACTCATTACGGAGAACATGGCAAGCATCCCCTGGTCGGGAAAGATCCTGAAGGTCAACGCCGACGGAACGCTGCTGATGAAGCCGGGTTCTGAGGGGAACGTGAAGCCCGGAATGGAATTCGTCATCATGCGGAAGGGGGAAGAGATCAAGGATCCTGATACAGGATTGTCCCTCGGCTCGGAGGAGACGCAGGTCGGACATATCAAGGTCCTCGAGGACGCGCTGAAGGGCAAAGCGGCGAAGGCAAAGATCCTCGAAGGAACAGACCTGAAGGCCGGCGATCTCGTTCAGGAAAAGAAATGACCGGGTCGTTCAATTTCTTGCTCCACCTGCTCGGCTTCGGCTTTCTCGTCACCGCCCTCCTCGGCGGGTGGATGATCGAACGTCGAAGCCGGCGGGAGAAGGACCTGACGTTCAAGCGGATCCTCTTGCGCACAGGCCGGGCCATCGGTCTCCTATCGCCGATCGCGGCCCTCATCTTGCTCGTCACCGGCATCATCAACATCGTCAGCGTTTATCCGACGAACCCGATGATCTGGCATTCGCAAGGATGGTTGATGGCGAAGGTCATCCTGTTCGCCTTCATGGTCGTCAACGGGGTTGTCTTTGGACCTATCATCAGCCGGAGGCGCTCACGACTCGTCGATACGATGATCGCCGGGCAAGCGCCCGAGGGATCCGAGCAGACGTTGCGCGTGCTCGAGAAGAACCTGACAACCTACTATCTCGTCCAAACGCTGCTGCTCCTCCTCATCCTCTTCCTCTCCATTTTCGGCAGCGGCAAACATCCCGGACTCTTCTGATATGCGCTTCCCGATCCGCTCCTCGTCCATTCTCCCCCTGCTCGTGTTCCTCTTCGCCGGATGCAGCGAGC
>JALONE010000249.1 GCA_025455125.1 Bacteroidota bacterium | reverse complement strand
AAGCGGTGGATCAGTATCGCTCTGCGGTGAAAACGGCGGGTGATGCGGCAGCCGTGAAGGAAGCTCAAGACCGGCTTTTGGGGATGCAAAAGCCATGAGTCTCGTACGAAATGCCATCTGCGCGATCCTGCTCGCTGCGTGTGGCACGGACATTCTGTTCGGTCAGCAGGACATCAAGGTAACACCGACGATCAATATCCGGATGAAGAAGGATTCGCTCGAGACGGTCAGGCAGGATTCACAGGCCGTTGCTCAGGTTCCGCTGCCGGAGTTCGACATCCCCGAGTATGTCATCACGGGTACGGCGACGATAGACCTTCCCCCTGCGGAACGAGCGGCAACCGATGCAGTGACGACGGCGTTCCCCCCCGTTCTGCGCGCGATGCGATCCACTCTGCGGGACCGTTCCATCGAAGGTCCAAACGAACGAAATGCGACCTACGGGTTCCAATCGGTCTATGGATGGAACGGACGGGCCTTTGCATCCATCGGGACGTTCTTCACTCCACGGCTTGAGGCGTGGGTTGGACGATCGGACGAACGATATCGAGTTGATGTCGATGCGGGTTATGGCCGCACGAAAGGTTGGGTGCGATCCTCCGACCGGACAGAAGCGAATGGTTCGGTCGCGGGAACGTATGTCCTCTCGGGAGACTCGCCGCTGATCCAGGATGCCCAGGTGGATGCCCGAGCGGGATTCCGGTCCGCCGCGTACCGTTTCTTCGGATCGATGGTCCCCGACCTTCGTCGGGAAGTTTCGCATACAGATGTTACTGTCGGTGCCCAATGCCTCTCGAACGGCGAACTTCCGTACGCTCTCCGGCTGAGCATCTATTCGATGAAAGCGTCCGATTCGGCGCGAGCCGTAAATGAAGGCGGAATTCGGTTCGGCGTTCGGACGCTGTTCGAAGCGCTCGCATTGCCGTGGGAACTCTCGTTCAGGATCGATAACGGGAATCTCTCGGGTTTCCGTCGCGGATCGCAATCGTACTTTCACCTGGAGGCGGGGACGTGGACCGATATCGGACCTGTGTCGTTGACCATCGCCGCTCGGGTCATGTCGGCGCGCAGTGCCGGATCCTCTCAGCTGCTTCGCTTCTATCCGCATATCACGGCGTCCACGGCACTCGATGGTATCCACGCCCTTCATCTGGCATTCGCACCGACGCTGGAGCATCGGACCCTTGCAGCGGCCGTTTCGGAGAATCCGTACGTATCGTCGCAGACGATGCTGCGGCCGACCGACGTCCGGCAGATGTGGACGCTCTCGCTTTCTTCGAACTGGAATTCCCGCATCCAAACGGTGGGGTCGGTCGAGTACCGGCATGCTGCTGATGCACCGTATAGCCTGGATACATCCTCGATCGGGATCTGGTCGCTTGCCTATGCACCGAGCGCTTCGATCTTCGCGCTCAACGTCGCTGCGGTTGCAACATTATCACCAAATGATTATTTTGCTTCGAAATTCGCGATTCGCTCCGTGCGGTTCGATCAGATTGACTCCCATGTTCCGTACGTTCCAAAGGCGGAGCTTGAACTGGCGTACACACGGTCGATTGGCACCGCGCTCAGCGTTTCGCCCCGTATGTTCGGATCATTCGGACGAGTGGCTGATCCGACCGGCGCGACGCTCCCCACGCTCTGGCAACTCGATGTGCGGGCGGAGTATCGCTTGTTGCCAAATGTGATGATGCTGTTGGACCTGTCCAATTTGTTAGACCGTTCGAATGAAACGTGGCGAGGCTACCGCGATCGCCCGTTCAGCATAACGCTCGGAATAGATGTTCGGTGGTGAACCCAAATTCGTTGTATCGCGGACGCAACTCCCACACTTCAAGGAGGTACTTCGATGCCAGATCTTAACCTGATCGATGATGACGGCGGCCTGGAAACCTCGTCCTCTCCATCCACCCCAGCACCCGCTCCAGCGCCCAAGAAGCGGTCCTCCGGAGGGGGAGGAAACAAGAACATCCTCATTATTCTGATCATTGTGATCCTCGCTGCCGTGGCAGTATTCTATCTCAACAAGCGCGGGATCATCAAACTATGGGGAAAGAAGGCGACTCCGGCGGTCGCGGATATGACCGAAGAGGATATGATGGGGGATGACATGATGGATATGCAGGAACCGATGCCGGGCGGTGAGCAGGTCCAGACGGTCCCGACCGACACCGAGCAGGTGGCGATGCTCGAGACACCTCCGGTGGACGAGTACGCTCCGGTCACTCCGGGTGGAGAGCAGCCGCGGCCCGATGTCGCGACTTCTCAGGAACCGGTGAAAAGCGTCAAACCGGTGCCGATCAAACCAGATGGCGCGAAGCCGGAAGGCATACCGGCCGGTGATACCAGACTGGCGGGGATGACCGGCGAGTTCACGGCGCAAGTTGGCGCCTTCCGCGAGCGCAATCGCGCTGAATCGGTCGTGGCCAACCTTTCGGAATCGGGTTATCCGGCATTCGTGCAGACGGTTCCAATGAAGGGAGCGGACTGGTACACCGTGTGCATCGGCAAGTATCCATCCCGAAATGCCGTTCGGGAAGCTATCGCGAACTCCGCGGCAGAGATTCGTGCGTCGTACGTGGTCGCGCGCGTTCGCTGACTCATGTGATGTCCCAGACACAAAGGTCCGTATGAATCTGCTGGAACTCTTCCTCCGTGGCGGGATCGTCATGTGGCCGATCCTGCTCTGTTCCGTCATCGGTGTTGTCGTCATTGTGGAGCGGTTTCTCGTCCTCCGCCGCGCCCACATTGACGCGGGACAATTCATGATGCGTCTCCGGAGCGTGTTGCAACGCGGTGATCTCCTCGCCGCGGTCAATTTCTGCTCCCGCACCGATGCGCCGCTCGCCCGCATTCTCAAGCAAGGCATCACCAAGTATCCGGAAGGTCCGGAGCGCGTCCGCGAAGCGATTGAGAATGCGGGGAAGGAAGAAGCCTTCAAGCTTGAGCAGCGGCTTGGGATGCTGGCCAACGTCGCCGGCATCGCACCGCTGCTCGGATTCCTCGGCACCGTGACCGGGATGATCGGCGCATTCCGCATGATCGAACAACTCGGCGGATCGGCGACGCCCGCGGACCTCGCAGGGGGGATCTGGGAAGCCCTGCTGACGACCGCGTTCGGTCTCATTGTGGGCATTCCCGCATACGGATTCTACAACCACTTCGTCTCTCGCGTCAGCCGGTTTGTGTTCGAGATGGAGAGTGCCTCGGAAGAATTCCTGGACCTCGTCCGTTCGGGGAAGCTTTCCGACAACGTCGAGAAGTCCTGATCCATGCGATTCCGCACCGAGAATAGGCCGCTCGTCGCATTTTCCTACGCATCCCTCACGGACGTCGTGCTGCAGTTGCTCATCTTCTTCCTGCTCTCCTCGGGATTCGTCATCCAATCGGGTCTCCGCGTGCATTTGCCGAAGGCGACCTCCTCCGACCAGGGACAGAAGAGCGAGATCATCATCACTGTTGCACAATCCGGCGCAATGTCGCTGAACAATCAAGCGGTGACGCCAGAGAGCCTGCGTGGTGAATTGGCAGCGCTCTTGAACGGCGATCCTTCCCGGCTGATCATCATCCAGGCGGACCGGAGCGTGAGTCTTCAGCAGGCTGTCCTTGCG
>JALONE010000248.1 GCA_025455125.1 Bacteroidota bacterium | reverse complement strand
ATCGACGTTTGGTTCGATTCGGGCTCGATGCCATTTGCCCAGTGGCATTACCCGTTCGAGAACCGCCAGATCTTTGAGAACGCCTATCCGGCGGACTTCATCTCCGAGGGCATCGACCAGACCCGCGGATGGTTCTACACCCTCCATTCCATCGGAACGTTCCTCTTCGACAAGCCGGCATTCAGGAACGTGCTCGTCAATGAGCTCATCCTGGACAAGCACGGCCAGAAGATGTCGAAGTCGAAGAAGAACACCGTCGACCCGTTCGAGTTGATGCGCAAGTACGGCGCGGATGCCGTGCGATGGTACCTCATTGCGCAAAGCCCGGTCTGGCGTCCGACCCTCTTTGATGAGGAGGGAATCGGCGAAACCCAGCGCAAGTTCTTCAGCACCCTGGTGAACACGTATTCGTTCTTCGCCTTGTATGCGAACCTGGACGGATTTGACGGCAGCGCACCAATCGTCCCGGTGAAGGACCGTCCGGAGATCGATCGTTGGATCATCTCCGAACTGAATTCATTGGTGAAGCGGTACCGCACCAACATCGATGCGTACGATGTCACGCGGGCGGCGAGAGCGGTGAGCGAATTCACCCTCGACCAGCTCTCGAACTGGTATGTTCGAAGAAACCGTCGCCGATTCTGGAAGAGCGAACGAGGGGCCGACAAGATCGCGGCCTATCAAACGCTGCAGGAATGCCTGATGGCGGTAGCGAAGCTGATGGCGCCTGTTGCACCGTTCTTGGCCGAAGAACTATTCCGCAACCTGACGGCGGTCGGGAACTCCGATCCGGGCCGCTCTGTTCATCTGCAAGACATGCCAGAGGCCGATGAGCACGCCATCGATCTCGAACTCGAGCACCGGATGGAACATGCGATCCGTCTGGTCGGACTTGTCCGTGCGATGCGCATGAAGTCGAACCTCAAGGTCCGTCAACCGCTCGCGAAGATCATCATTCCGGTGGCGGGACCAGAAGATCGGCGCGAGGTCGAGCGAATGCAGGACGTCATCCTCGAAGAGATCAACGTCAAGCAGATCGAGTATGTGGCCGACGAGTCCGCTATCATCAAGAAGAAGTCAAAGCCGAACTTCAAATCACTCGGACCGAAGCACGGGAAGTCGGTCCAGGCCGTCGCTGCGCGCCTGAAGGACCTCACGACGGACGAGATCAACACACTGCAGAAGCAGGGCTCGCTCGAACTGACGATCGCCGGAACCCCGTGCGCGATCGCCCCCGAGGATGTCGAGATCCTTCATGAGGATATCCAGGGCTGGCTCGTGGAGAGCGACGGCGGCATGACGGTCGCATTGGACACCACGCTCACGGAGGAGTTGCTCACGGAAGGATTGGCGCGCGAGTTTGTCAATCGTGTGCAGAACCTGAGGAAGGATTCGGGATTTGAGGTGTCGGATCGCATTCGGATCCATTGTCGCGTCACGCCGCGCCTGGCCGATGCTCTTGGCAGGCTGGATGCGTACGTGAGGGAAGAAACGCTCGCTGCGGAGGTCGTGCACGTGCCATCCGGCGCATCAGCTCCCGTCCTCTTGACGGCGGATGAGGTCAATGGTGAAAAAGCAGAGATCGCAGTTGAGAAATTGATGTGAAGATTTCGTACCATTTACCCCCTCGGTGTGGTACGAGTCATCAGGATTAAACGGGTGGAGGTAGAGTCATGGCAAAGAAGATCGTGAAAAAGCCAGGCGCAAAGGTGAAGAAGGTGGCGGGGAAGAAGGTCAAGAAAGCGGCGTCGACTCCGGTCAAGAAGGTTCCCGCAAGGAGACCGAAAGCGAAAGCATCGGCTCCGGTGAAACCCGTCATTCGAAAAGGATTCAACAAGGAAGATCTCGCGCATTTTCGCAAGCTGATCGAAGAGAAGCGGAAGGAGATCCTCGAGGAACTCGATTCGCTCAAGTCGACAATGATGGACGTGACGACCGGGCAATACGAGACGGAGAACTCGAGTTACTCGCTCCACATGGAACAGGGAACGGACGCGATGGAACGCGAGAAGACGTTCTTGTTCGCCTCGCGGGAGGGGAAGTTCCTGGGTTATCTCAACGACGCTCTCAAACGCATCGAACGCGGCGACTACGGATTCTGCACGGACTGCGGAACGTTGATCGACAAGGAGCGGCTCGAGGCAGTGCCGCATGCGCAGCAGTGCGTCAAGTGCAAGATGTCAAAGAAGTAGGAGGAGAGTTGCGCGTTCTCTACATCACAGCGGCGCTGGTCGTCCTTGATCAGGTGACGAAACTGCTCGTCAAGGGATTCACCGTTCCGATTCTCGGTTGGTACCACGAGGGGATGTACCTCGGCCAGAGCATCCCCGTGATCGGGGATTTCCTCCGGCTGACCTTCATCGAAAATCCGGGAATGGCCTTCGGCATCGAAATCGGCGGAAGGTTGTTCATCACCTTGTTTTCTGTCATCGCAAGCATCGGGATCGGGTATTACCTGTATCGTATCCGCAACGAGGCCTTCGTTGTCCGGTTGTCGCTCGCATTGATCCTTGCCGGCGCGCTCGGCAATCTCATCGACCGCATCTTCTATGGCGTCATCTTCGGAGAGGCGCCGCTGTTCTACGGGAAGGTGGTCGATTTCGTCGATGTCGATTTCTTCAACATCAATTTGCTCGGTGTGCACATGTCCCGGTGGGCGGTGTTCAACGTCGCCGATTCCTGTGTCAGCATCGGCGTGGTCTTGATGCTCCTCTTCCACAAGAAGTTCACGCACGACGTCGAAGGCAGCTCATCGGTACCGAAGCCCGAAGTTGCTGCAGCCGGCGATTCAACATCTTCCGATCCAAAGCCGTAACACGGGCGCACCAAGCGGGAACCCTCCCGCGTTGCCCCGTCGACTTGCGTTTCCCCTCCAACGCTCATGACCGACTCGTCCGTCGATGTTATTCCGCCCGAACCTCGCGAGACGATGCGACTTGTCGTTCCAGAAGGTGAGCGCCCGAAGCGAATTGATGTCTACCTGACGCGCCAAGTCGAGAACGCGACCCGCACGAAGGTGCAGGCGGCGATCGAAGCCGGAATGGTACTGGTCAACGGGAAGCCTACCAAACCGAGCTATTCCCTCGCGCCGGGGGACATCATTGATGTCACGTTTCCCCGTCCGCCGCGTTCTGAAGCCCTTCCCGAAGCGATTCCCCTCGAGATCCTCCACGAAGACGACTCTCTCTTGATCGTGAACAAGCCTGCGGGCATGGTCACGCACCCCGCATACGGCAACTATACCGGGACGCTGGTGAACGCATTGCTGCACCATTGCGATCAATTGTCACGCACGCGCGAAGCCGTTCGTCCTGGGATCGTGCATCGCTTGGACAAGGAGACGACAGGATTGATGGTCGTGGCGAAGAGCGATGCGGTGCATGCACATCTGGCGCGCCAGTTTTCGCGACGGACAATTGACCGGGAATATTGGGCGATCGTCTGGGGAAGATTCCACGAGGAGCGGGGAGTGATCGAGGCATCACTTGCCCGGAGCAAACGTGATCGGAAGAAGGTGACCGTGGCAGAGGAAGGGAAACACGCGGTCACGGAATACAAGGTGCTGCGGCAGTTCGATTTTCTTACGTTGATCCGGCTGAAACTCCAAACCGGGCGGA
>JALONE010000247.1 GCA_025455125.1 Bacteroidota bacterium | reverse complement strand
CCATGTACGATCAGAATCAACAATCCGGTGACATCGCATGCAGGGAGATCGCAGCATGGCGCTTCCGGGCTACGGAGGCATCTGGGAAGAAACAGCGCGGGGGCCGTCCGTTGCCCGGCCAATCGTCATGACCTCAATTCCCCAACAGCGTGTCATATCCCAACCTGGCTCCTACGCCCAACTGGATGATGAGGCATTGATCCTGTTGTTCCAGCGCGGGGATGAGCACGCATATCGTTTCCTGGTTGAACGCCACAAGGAGCGCATTCGCAATCTGTTGTTCTCCATGTTTCACGATCCCGCTATTGTGGATGATATGGCGCAGGAAGTTTTCATCAAAGCGTACCAGGCGCTTCCTCGATTCCGGTTCGAGTCGTCGTTCTACACCTGGCTCTACCGCATCGCGGTGAATAAGAGCCGTGACGAACTGCGACGTCGGAAGGTTCGACGATTCCTGACCTTCCAACCGTTGGATGAGGGAATGGAGAAGAACCTGCACGACAAGATGGCCCATCGTCCTGAGTCGCATGATGCGAAAGAACTGATCGGAATGGGCCTGCAACTCCTGCCGGAAAAGTTCCGAACGGCGATCGTGCTGAAGGATCTCGAAGGACTCTCATATGAGGAAATGGCGGTCGTTATGCGTTGTGAAATTGGTACGGTGAAGTCCAGGCTTTCCCGCGGACGGACCATGTTGCGGAAGGCGCTGGAGCCGTTGTTGAAGGAGGGCGCGCAATGAGCACCTTGTCACCACGAAAACGTTCCGAGTTGCTCTCACAATATGCCGATGGGATGATCGCCGATAAGGATCGAACGATCGTCGAAGAGCTGCTGGCATCTGATCCGTCGGCAAAGCAGGAATTAAGCGAACTGCTCCGGCTCAAGTCGCTCTTGGGGGGTGCGCGCCGCCTTGAACCCAATATCGGTTTTTGGACGCGGCTGTCGATGCGGCTGGAGGACGAGCGTCAGGAAGCGCAGAATCTGCTTCCGTTCCCGAAGCGTTACATTCCGCATGTCGCTACTACTGTCACGCTCGTTGTGGCGGTCTTCGGTTTCTTCGCAATCTCGAACCGGATGCCCATCATCCGTCCTTCCGCTCTTTGCGAACGTCGACAAAGACCAAGCTCTTCAGTTCTCGCTGTTCGGTGAATTGCCGCTGGATGATTCCACGCAGACCACGCTCCGTGTGGATGAAAGCACGGACTCGGGATATCGGATCGAAGTGGGAAAACAAACCCGACGACAGGTGCGGCCGGTCACATTTGACCGCTTTGTCGACGAAGTGCGCCCCACCGTTGATCAACGACGCGTCATCGATTCGTTGTTGGCTCTGGCACAGGAACGCATCGCAGGTTCCGTACTCGTCGGTTCGGACGATGCGTTCGCGGTCGATCCCGAACTCCCGCACCTGAACCGGATCATCGTCACCGGCATCGCATCCTGCCTGGAGCCACCGCAGCGGAGACGATTCGAGCGGTTGCTTGCGGTGCATGAGGCTCCGTATGCGGTTTCAATGGAGGCAAAAGCCCCCGCAGTTGAGCCGAGCCAGGTGTTCTCGAAACTCCGCCGTCACCGGCCGGACCAATTCATGGTCATCACCCCCGACACCGCGGTCGTCGCTCGCGTTCGGCTGGATCTTGACAGCCTGCGCCGGTTGATGGAGTTTGACATCCAACGGATGGAATCGAGACGCAGAGTGCTGTTCGAACGCATCGAGGCTGGAGAGTTTCGCTGGTCCTCGCGTCCACCCACCACCTTGTCTGCGGACTCGATGGCGTTCTTCCCGGAGGGAGATTTCATCCGGGTGGAAGTCGGTCGGTCAGCAGAGGAACTCCCGGCGGAATTCCGGGTGATGGTCACTCCTCGGACACGTGAGCGGAGTTCTGGCGGGTCGGTTCATATCCAGGTGTTTGCTCCAAGTCCCCCCGCCCCACGAGTCCGGGAAGTGCCGCCGATTCTTCCCGGTCGGGACAGCACCCGCTAGAGTTGAGGCTTCCCCGGAACGCAGATTCGCCCAGTCAGCAGAGGCATGGCTGGGCGACTGCTGTTTCATCCCCCCTTCCTCCGCACCGGCGAAGTTGCTTCTCCTGCCCATTTTGGCTATATTTCATCGATGTAATTCACCTGAACATTCAGCCGTTGCAAGGAACTCACCGATGAAGAGCAGCAGGATTCTCTCCGTTCTCGCGATTGTGTTTGTCGTGCTGGCAACCCAGGCATTCCAGTGCGGATCGCCAGACTTCACAGGCGCGAAATTGTACGAAAACCAACAGAATTGGAAGGATGCGGTCCGTTTGTATCAGGCCGAGGTGCAGAAGAACCCCGGAAACGCCGAAGCATGGTTCCGGATGGGGCGCCTAAAAGGGGAGCGATTCGACGATTATGTGGGGATGAACGAAGCGTTCAACCAGGCGCTGAAGCTTTCAAGCGAACATGCGCAAGAGATCAAGATCATCCGCTACAACCGGTGGGCGACTCATGTCAACCTCGGCGTCGAACTGCTGAAACGCGCGAACCAAGACTCGGTCCATTTGTATGATCGTTCGATCGAGGAGTTCAAGCTGTCCGCCGATGCATGGCCCGATACAGGGGTCTCCTACAAGTTCATGGGCCATTCCTATCTGAGCAAACGGGACCTGGACAATGCGATCGTGGCGTATACGAAGGCATGGGATCTGGACAAAGATCGCGAAGCCTATCTGAGCGTTGGCAAGATCTACTCCCAAAAGGGAATGGACCTGAAGAACAAGTTCGAGACGGAGAACGCTGATGTGTTGAAGGCGATTCGAGATGTGCAGGAAGTGGACAAAGGGTTCTATCGGAATGATGTCATGCGCATGTTTGGCGCTCCGGACAATGTGAAGAAGGGTCCGCGCAACTCCCGCAAAGAAGACTGGACCTATGCGAAGTACAGCCTGACCCTCACCCTCGAAGGGGAGAAGGTGGTCGACAAGAAGCTCGCGAAACCGTACGAACCATCGATCGATTCGTCGGATGTTGTCGCCTCGATCGCGGAATTCAACAAGGCCATCACCGTCTTTGAAACGTTGAAGGCGGCGGATCCAAGGGACAACGAGAACCTGAATCTCCTGCTGCAGGCGTACGTCGAGGCGAACCGCATCAATGAGGCCAAAGAGACATTCAAGCTGGCGGTCACCAACCAGCCGAATAACAAGATGAACCATTACATCCTTGCCGTGCTCTACCGGACCACCGGCGAGTACGACAATGCTGTCAAGGAATTCGAGGAAGCGCTCAAGATCGACCCGGCATTCACCGATGCGATGTTCGATGCAGGGGCCACGTACTACAACTGGGGTGTGGACATGCTCCGTGTTGCGCAAGAGAAGGGTGATTTCGAAGATGTCGCCTACAAGGAGAAGTTCAAGCTCGCGCTCCCGTATCTCGAGAAGGTTTCCGAAGTGAAGAAGGACGATGCGGCGGTCTGGGAAACATTGGGAACGATCTATGCCCGCCTTGGCCAGAAGGACAAAGCGATGAAGGCGCTGGACGAGTCGGACCGCATCAAGCGGAGCAGGTAACGGAAGGGACGATTGGAGACAATGAGCAACGAACCCGTACAACAGCAGATCAACATTGAGTTGGGAGAGAAGGAAGCGGAAGGGATCTATTCCAATCTCGCCATCATCACGCATTCCCCCGCGGAATTTGTGATCGATTTCACGCGCGTGCTGCCGGGAGTGCCGAAGGCAAAGGTGCACGCACGGATCATCATGACGCCCCAACATACGAAGATGTTGATGAACGCTCTGCACGACAACATCGACAAGTACGAGAAGAAGTTCGGGGAGGTCAAACTTGCCCAGGACGTCCAGGGTCCCGTCTTGGGATTTCAGTCTCCGATTGATGAGAAGAAGTTCCATTGATGCATGATCCTTCAACGGATCAGCCGGTGTCGGATTCATCCCCGATACCGGCTTTTTTTATCCGGGAGAGAAGCCCCGAAGTCGGGTGAGCGCACGTAGGCATCAAAAGAGGTTCACTATGCGAAGATCGACTCGAACACCCCATGTGCTGCGGACGTTCGTGCTGCTGCTGACGGCGATCGCGGCGTTCAGTTGTATCGACGGTCCGTTGGAGCCGATCATGCCGTACACGGATGTTTCGATCAGTATCCCGCTCGCGGACCGGGAATGGACGATCGATGAGGCAGAGTTCGAATCGCCGGCGCAGAAGAATCCAGACGGTACGATCAGCGTTTCCGACCAGGAATCCTTCGATCCGATCGGCCTTGATTCGCTCAGCATCCAGCCGGAGTACGCGTGGGATCGGGCCCAGGTCGGACAATTCGAAGCGGATTCGCTTCCTCCAACTGCATACAACGTGCAAGCGAGCGATCTTGGAATCCCGGCGCAGACATATCCGGTGCTGCCGGCCGGATCGGCCAGCCTTTCCTCTATTAATCTTGACGTCTCACACGTCCTCGACTTCGTCTCCATCCTGGGGGGGAACCTGTATCTGACCGTACAGAACACGCTCCCTGTCGCCGTGTCCTTCCCCAATGGTATTAGGCTCGCATTCGGATCACCCGTCCAGCCTGGCGAAACGCGTCTGACGGCGATCAACCTTGCCGGGAAGACCGCACGTGGCTCGTTGACCACAGGGGCACTGGACGTGCAGACGGCGGCAGGAACGAACGTCACGGTCCAATCGGGAGACGGTCTTGTCTTGACGTTTTGGTCGACCCTGTTGTATGCCGATTCCGCGCAGGCCGTCATCCCTTCCCAGCACATCTTCACGGTGGCCGATTCCAGCTTCGTCGTCGATGATTCTGTGGTTGTTCAGGAGGCGCTGTTCCGCAGCGGCCGGCTTGTTGTCGCGGTGACCAACCAGATGGATGTTGCTGTTGGTGCATTCATCCGATTGAATGACTTGACAAGCACCGTTACCGGGAATAGCGTCGTGTTCAACGTGGTCATCCCGCGAAAGGACAGTCTGATCGTTCCGATCGCGATGGATACCGTGCGTGTGCTCGCGATCCCGTCGGCGCTCGGAACGCGACTGACTTTCTCTCTTGGGATCAGCACGATCACGTCCGGCGGAACGAAGGCGCTTCTCACGGACAACGATTTTGTCAAGGCAGAGTTGCGGCCGCAAGGTTCCGTTCGCGTGCGGTCATTGACGGGCAAGATCACGCCGTATACCTTGAACGTGAATACTTCCTACGCGACGGGATTCAAGTCCGGCGAACTTGCCGAGAAATTCTCAGGGCAAGTGCTCCCGGATTCAACGAGGATCACCATCAGTCTGCCGATCACAGGCGGGTTCCCTGCCGAATACGATCTCACCTTTGTCGCAAAGAACGTCGCACGCAACATCGTGGATTCCATCGTGATCCCGCCGCTGACCAACGGCACCCGGCGCATCTATCCCAATTCCGGTCAAGTTCCCCAGATCGTCATGGAGAACTTCGCCCCGCTGAATACGCTGTTGTCCCGATTCGTCCCGCATCTGCCGGACTCGTTCATCGTCCGCGGAACGCTGCTGTTGAATCCTCCTGACGTCTTCGCGTCGTCAACGCTCTATACCATCGCCGACACGAGCAAGGTCTATCCCTCTCTTGCCGTCGACATTCCGCTGCGATTGAGCATCGCGAACGGTTCGTTCGTGAGCACAGAGGCTGAACGGATCGATCTGGACGACGAAGTGTCGAACTCATTGAAGCAGGCGACGGCGAACGTCGAGGTGACCAACGGCATTCCCCTCCAATATGGAGCGCGGATCTCGATGCTGGGAACGATCCCCGGCACGAGCGTCCGCGATACGCTTGTGCGAATCGTGCCGACCGCGATCATCCAGGCCGCCTCGGTCGACGCCGCAGGGTTTACCACGGGACCCAGGGTCACGAATCTCAGTGTGTCGCTCACGGCCCAGGATATCCAGAGGCTTTCCTCGGTCGATACGGTGCAGGTGCGTCTGACATCCCTTTCGACCACGAATGCCGCGACCGTACGATTTCGGACGACCGACAAGATCCGAGCACGGGCATCCACTTGCATCGTCTACACGATCAATCGTCCAAACTGAGGAGGCGCGCGCATGAATCGATACAGTGTGATCTGCCTCTGCCTCCTGGTTTCCGCCGCACTCACGGCGGGGGAGCGTTGGAATATCCGAGGCCTCGGAATGGCTCGAACCGTGAACGCCGGCGCACGCGGTCTCGATGCGCTCGGCTCGAATCCTGCGGCATTGGGACTCGGCGGACGAGTTGTGGAGTTTGCGCTTCCGTCGGTGAGTGTCTCCGGACGGATCATGTTCGGATTGGACCTGTATCAGAAGTACTTCACCGGCGTCCCGGCCCCCGACGGCTCGCGCGTCGCACGATACTTGACTGACCAAGACAAGGAAGATCTGCTCGGTGCGATCTCGGATCTCGAAACGAACATGCTCAACGCGGATGTGATGCTCGCAGGGCTGAGCGTGTTCATTCCGTCCGTCGGAGGCATCGGCATCTCTGTCGTTGATCACGTCGGCGGAAGGGCGTTCGTTCCAAAGGATTACATGCGGCTGATCCAGGGCTTCGATATGGAAGGATCGCAGTACGACTTCTCCGATACGGATGTATCGGGGTGGTGGTATCGGGAACTTGCGTTCGGGTTCGGACGGCGAATCCCCGTGAAGCTTTCCACGCTGCGCGACATCCATGTCGGAGCGTCTTTGAAGTTCCTGCAGGGATTCGCCGTCGCCACGACGGAACGATCGCGCGGAAGTGTGTCGAACGTCCCTGATCCCGCGAATCCTCTCCAATACAGCTTGCGTGGGGATGTTGAATTCCTGCTGAGACGGGCCGCCGTCGATTTCCTGAACGAAGCGCGCGACGGTGAGGAGGGAACAGACTTCACCCCCTTCCCCGCGCCAGCGGGTACCGGACTTGGCCTGGACCTTGGGATCCTCGCAACCGTAAGCGACGGGATGACCGCGTCCCTTTCCATCACGGACCTTGGAAGTATCACGTGGAAGCAGAATACGACGCAGTTTGCGATCGATGCGGCGGTGGACATCACGGACCTGACGGCCGACTCCTCCGAACAACGTCTGGAGGACTTCACGGACGCTCTGGTTGGTCAGTCGGTGCCATCGGGTGAATTCACGACCGCGTTGCCGACCCGGCTTCGCTTCGGCGTTCGCGTCGACGCCTCGAAATTCGCGCCGCTTCAGTTTCTGCCGAAAGATCTGGTGCTCGCGATGGACTACACGCAGGGGTTGAACCGATCATTGGGGAACTGTGTCGTCCCGCGCATGTCGATCGGGGCAGAATATCTCGTCGCCTCGTGGTTCCCCGTGCGGACGGGGTTCGCACTCGGCGGAGGAGAAGGGGCGCGGTGGGCGATGGGATGGGGATTCGATTTCGGGAACTACTCGTTCGATCTGGCGACCGATACGTTCAGCATGATCCTGACGCCGCGGAGTTTCCAGATGGCGTCGTTCGGGCTGGGAATGCGGGTGCGGTTCTAGTGCCAACACCAATAAGTTGCCTTGTATTAAGGCGCACGGTCATGCTGAGCTTGCCTGCCCCGCGAATAAGGTCCCATGCGGCAGGCGGGGTCGAAGCATGACCGTAGATCAGGCGTCAGTCTTCGACACCGTTCG
>JALONE010000246.1 GCA_025455125.1 Bacteroidota bacterium | reverse complement strand
AACCGGTGCGGACTACGCGACCGTATCCGCGGCGATCACCGACATTCAGACACAAGGCCTGAACGGCGATCTCTCCCTGGAACTCCAATCGAATTACGATCCTGCAGGAGAGACGTTCCCGCTCGTCTTCTCCGAAATGAACACCGCATCATCGCGCAGGGTCACGCTTCGACCGGCGGCGGGCGTGACAGGAGTCAACCTTGCCACGGCGTCCTCCGGCGCGATCTGGTTTGACAACGTCGGTTACATTACCATCGACGGACGCCCCGGGGGAACGGGGTCGACCTCTGTAATGACCGTTGGCGCTGCGTCGATGGATGCCGCTGCGCTCCGATTTCGGAATGACGCTTCGCACAATACCGTACGATACATCACGGCAACCGCGAGCAACAGCTCGACAGACAATGGTCTGGTCTGGTTCGAGGGGACAACGGGAGTGACCGGCAATGACGATAATTTGATCGAACACTGTACGCTAATCGGCGGGCCCAATCGGTCGACGACGATCGTGTATTCCGTCGGCGAAGCGGGGGATTCGACATCGTTCAATAGCGGCAACGTGATCTCACAATGCAACCTCGCGAACTTTGCACAGAACGGGTACAACAGCTACGGCATCTATCTGGGGGAAGGAAACACGCGGTGGACCATCGAGGGGAACCGGCTCTACCAAGAAACAACCCTCAGTTATTGGTCCGTGATGTTCGGCGACAGACATGAAGCGATCAGTGTCAATGCACCCGTAGGCCGGGATTTCGTTGTCGAATCAAATACCATCGGCTTCGCCAATGCAACCGGGACCGGGATGTATACGATCAATTCGTCCGTTGCGCTTCGGTTCATCGGTATCAGGATAAACGCAATGTCATCCCACATTGATGGGAACACGATCTCCGGTTTTTCGTTCAAGTCGACATCCGGATGGTTTGGCATCTCCGTCGTTTCGGGTGACGTTCAGATCGGTACTGCGCAAGGGAATACTGTTGGAAGCGAGACAAGCACCGATGCCATTCTGTTGGTCGGCCCCGGGCCCGCATACGGTATAAATGCAACGAGCGCACAAGGGGGCACGATCGAGAATAATCAGATCGGAGGAATCACTGGTGATAACGGACAGACCACAGGAGGTGGAATCGTTGGAATTACCATCGCGGGGTCAGGGGCGAATTACGTGATCCGGGGGAACACCATCGGCAGCGCAACACAGGACAGCAGCATTCGCGGAGGATTCATCGGTTCAACAGGAAGCTGGTCCACTGTCGGAATCACGAACGCTGCCACCGGCACGGTGAGCATCGTCTCCAATACGATCATGAATCATCTCGTCAATGGAACCGGCTTTTCCGGTCAAACGATCGGAATCAACAGCACGGCCGGCACGGAGGAGATCGCCGACAACATCATCACGAGACTCCGGACTGCCTCCCGTGCAACCTCGGATGCAAGTTCTGCATCGATTATCGGAATGAGCCTCACATCGACGACAGGAGCAGGACACAGCGTTGTGAGGAACAGGATCTTTGGCCTTTCGAATTCATCCTCGAACACAGGAACGGCTGTCGTCGGCCTCTTTTTCCGGGGACCCGCGTCCGGTTCTTCACGCATCTCGCGGAATGCGATTCACTCCCTTTGGTCGGAAGATGGCAATTCAGGAGCAAACCTGACGGCGATGCGTCTCGACGGCGGATCGGTGATCGTCGATAACAATATGGTCCGATTGGGTATCGACACGGCGGGAGCATCGATCACGAAGTCCCAGAACATATTCGGACTGTACAAGACGTCGGCGGGAAATCTCTCGGCGCTGTTCAATAGCATCTTCATCGGCGGCGCAGGCGTCGGCACGGCGGCAACGTCGACGTATGGCTTGGTCCTCACTTCCTCGGGGACGGACGACATCCGGAACAATATCATTGTGAATGACCGCTCGAATGCGACGACCGGAGGAAAACACTTTTCTCTCTGGTTCAACAACAGCGTAAGCACGACCGGCGTCACATGCGACTATAATATTCTTCATGCTGGCGGGACGGGCGGTGTGCTGGCATCTCGGGGATCGGACTACACAACGCTTGCCACGTGGCAGGCCGGGAGCGGCTGGGATCTGCACAGTGCCGTTGGGAACCCAGGCTTCGTGCGCGCCGAAGGCAGCGCATCGGATGTCGACCTTCATCTTTCCGGCACGACGCCGGCAGAGGGAGTCGGAGTTCCCGTTGCCGCGGTCACCGAGGATTTCGATGGGGACGTACGGAGTGCGCTCACACCAACCGACATTGGCGCGGATGCGGGCAATTTCACGTTTGTCGATGTCGCCGCACCCGTCATTCAGTTCACACCGCTCTCAAACGGCGGAACAAACAACCGGACGCTTGAGAATGTTGCGCTCATCATGGATAACGTGGGCGTCTCAACCGGTGCGAATCGTCCGCGCCTCTATTTCAAAAAGAGCACGGATGCGAACGCATTCGTCGGGAACACTTCGGCGAACAATGGATGGAAATATGTGATTGCGAGCAACGATGCAAGCCCGTACAGCTTCACCCTGGATTATTCCATCATCAACGGCGGAAGCGTCGCAATTGGCAACGTCATACAATACTTCGTCGTTGCACAGGACGACGCGAACAATCTTTCCTCCCTTCCCACAGGGGCGGGTGCATCCGCATCACCTCCCATCCAGAACATCAATCTGAAAGCGACGACCGTTTACTCCTTCACCATCCGCGCGTACATGAGTGGAACGTACACCGTCCCAGGCAGCTATGCCTCACTCACAAAGGCCTCCGGATTGTTCCAGGCGCTCGCAAATGCCGTTCTGCAGGGCGACGTCGTGGTGAACGTCTCGGGGGATGTTCTGGATGAGAATGGATCGTACGTTCTCCCCGCCCTGGCGGAAGATGCTCCGGTCCCGCGGTTCACGCTCACGATCCAACCCGCCGATGCGAGCGAGAAACTGATCGCCGGCGCCATTCTCAATGGCATCCGATTCTCCGGCACACAGCGCATGATCATTGACGGGAGTCATGGCGGAGGCGGAAGGTATCTACGGTTCCGGAATACATCCACCAGCTCGCCCGTGTTCCAATTCGTCAGTGACGCATCGGGAAATGTCATCCGAAATTGTATCATCGAGGCTTCGCAAAATTCGTATGGGGCCGTGTATTTCAATACCGGAACGGTCACTGGGAACGACAGCAACATCGTCGAGAACAACATCATCCGGGATCGAAGCGACGCAGCATCATCACCGTCGTCTCTGGTATATGCCAGCGGTTCTGCGGGCGCTCTTCGCAATTCGGGCAATGTCATTCGGAATAATGAGATCTACAACTTCACCGGAAGCGCGATCAACATCACATCGCAAACCACATATCCGAACGACGCGCTCAACGAGAATTGGACCATTGTCGGAAACGAAATTTATCAAAGCGCCGCCGGCTCGGGCACCGTCAACGGGATCCTGATAAACGCGCTTGGACGGAATCTGATCTCGGACAACATCATCCGGAACCTTTCCACTACATCGACGGGGTCTGGCGTTTCCGGCATCCAGGCAGACATGGTTTCTGAGTTGGACATTCGGGGGAACAGGGTCTTTGGACTCTCCGCCGCAGACGGA
>JALONE010000245.1 GCA_025455125.1 Bacteroidota bacterium | reverse complement strand
CGGCCATCGCATTTGACCTAGCGCAATCCAATGGGGTCCGATCGGTCACGCTTGCCGATGCCGAGCTTGATCGCGCTGTTCGTACAGCCGCGGCGATTCCCGGTGGTGCTGTGCGCGCATGCCGAATCGATGTGAATGATTCCCGGGCGGTCCTCGACCTGATGAAGGAGCACTCCGTTGTCATTGGAGCGGTTTCGTATCGAGTCAATGCATCCTTGACAGCGCTGGCGATCGAGGCAGGAGTGCATTTCTGCGATCTCGGCGGGAACGATGATATCGTGCGCGACCAGTTGGCGCTGAACGAAGTGGCGCGTGCGCGCGGCGTGCTGGTGATCCCGAATTGCGGACTTGCTCCCGGACTCGTCAACATCATCGCTGCGAAGGGGGCTGAACCGTTCGAACGTGTCGAGAGGATCCGCATGCGCGTCGGTGGACTGCCGCAGCATCCGCAGCCTCCGTTGAACTATCAGATCGTATTCTCGGTGGAGGGATTGCTGAACGAGTATTCCGGACGCTCTGCCGTACTCCGTGATGGAATGCTGACGTACGTGAACACGATGACGGAGGTCGAGGAATTGGATGTTCCGCCGCTGGGCAAGCTCGAGGCCTTTCACACGTCGGGAGGAGCATCGTTCCTGCCGAAACTGCTCGAGGGAAAAGTGCGCGAGCTCGATTACAAGACGATTCGCTATCCCGGTCATTGTGACATCATGCGGACTCTCATGGAGGTCGGATTTACCGATGCGACGCCGATGACGGTCGGTAATGTCATCATGACAGAACGGGAGTTATTCGCTGAGCTCTTGAAGCGACGGCTTCCATCGTCGGGCCCCGATCTTTTCGTTCTGCTTGCGAGCATAGATGGGATTCTCGACGGAAAACGCCAATGCCGGGAATTCCGCTGCGTTGATTATTTCGACGAAAAGCACAATATTACTGCAATGATGAGAGGGACAGCCTACCCGACGTCGCTTATCGCGCAGCAAATAAGCGGCGGTCTGATTCCGGCGCGGGGAGTTCTTCTTCCAGAGCAATGTGTTCCGCTCGACGACTTGCTCGCAGGTCTGCGTTCGCGTGGCATGGAAATTGAAGAAATCCTCACCGGAGAGGATCGGCGGTCTTAACAGGAGGAGGCTATGGGACATCAACAGATCATGCTCGTGTTGCTTGGCGTCTTGGTCGTCGGAATCGCGATCGCGGTCGGAGTCGCGATGTTCCGAGGGAACGCCATCGAACAAGGGCGTATGGCTCTCATCAATGATATGCTCTTCATCGCATCCCGCGCCCGAGAGGCCTATCTCAAACCGGCTCAGCTTGGAGGCGCTCAACGCAACTTCAGCAACATCACCATGCGTCAGCTTTCGACCATGGCGGAGAATGATAACGGCCGCTATTTCATCGAGGGAGCATCGACGGATGAACTGATCATCGTCGGTGTCGGACGGATGGTGGCTGAAGGAGACACGATCCGCGTCCGGATGCGCGTGAATGAGCGGACGAATGTGATCGAAGTCCTGCACTGACCAATGGCGGCGCAAAGCTCTTTCGATATCGTGTCGGAGATCGACCTTCAGGAGGTCGACAACGCCATCAATCAGGCGATGAAGGAGATCATCGCCCGCTATGATTTCAAGGGCGTCAAGACGACGATCGAACTCGATCAGAAGGAAAAGAAGGTCACCGTCCACACCGGCAATGAGTTCCATCTGAAGAGCGCCGTCGATATTCTCCAGTCCAAATTCGTGAAGCGCTCCGTTCCGCTCAAAGCACTCGCGTACGGGACGATTGAAGAAGCCGCGGGCGGGACCGCCCGTCAAGTCATCACGCTCCAGGTCGGCCTGGGGAAGGAACAAGCAAAACAGGTCGTCAAGATCATCAAGGACACCGGCCTGCGCGTCCAAGCACAGATCATGGACGATCAGGTCCGGGTGACCGGAAAGAATAAAGACGACCTTCAGGCGATCATCAAGGTCCTGCGTGAACGGGATCTGCCGTTTGCCACTCAGTTCGTCAATTACCGATAGATGCTCCGCATCGTTCACCTCGCCACATTCTTGCTCGCGGTCGGATTCTCCAGTACGGTCATCGTTCCCTCGCTCGCGCAGCAACGTCCGATCCCTATCGCGGTCCTGAACGGGCGTGACACGGCGACGGTCGGTGCATTCGACAGTCTCGGTATCCGGTACGTCGACGTGCATGCGCTGCTTACGCTCATCGGCGCTCCGATCATCCAGAACGACACGACGCTCAAGATCGAATTCCTCGCCGGAACGAATCTTGTCCGTCTGACCCATCGGAGTCCGTTCGTCATCATCACCGACCGGGCGTCGAACGAATCCGAGGTCTATCAGATGCAGACCTCTGCGGTGCGCCGCGCGGGACGGTTTTTCCTGCCGATGCGTCAGATGCTCGGATTATTCGACCGGGTGTGGAGCGGTTCGATCGCTGCGGACGGGCAAGGCAACGTCTTCACCCTGTCGGGTTCACGGCGTGCGCCGTACGACATCACGGATGTGCGGGTCGAACGTCGCGTCAACGGATATCTGCTGACCATCCTCGCCTCGCGTCCTCTTGGCGACGTCGAATCATGGCTTAAGCCGGATGGCTGGCTATTCGTGACGATCGCGGGTGCCCGGGCCGATACGCTTGCTCTTTCGAAGTTCAAACCGTTTGGCGGCATCCGCGGACTGCTGACCTTTCAATCGCCGACGTCGGTTCAGTTGACGTTCCGACTCTCGCCGGACATCGAACAGGCCGAAGTGGTGACCGAGCCGGGAACATCCAACCTGCTCATTGCACTTCGAACAAAGTCCGTGTCGACGCCGAAGGCCGAACCGAAGCCGGAGCCGACGGTAAGCCGCGACCTCGCCCAAGAACGGCGCCGCTGGAAGCTAGATGTTATCGTGATCGATCCGGGACACGGCGGGAAGGATCCAGGAGCGATCGGTGTCACGGGTGTTCGGGAAAAGGATGTGACCCTTGCGGTGGCGCTCCGGCTTGGACGGCTGATCGAACGCGACATGAAAGACGTGAAGGTCGTCTACACGCGCAAGACCGACACGTTCGTGGAGTTGTATCGTCGCACGCAGATCGCGAACGAGGTCGGAGGGAAGCTCTTCATCAGTCTGCACTGCAACTCCCTCGATCGGAAGCCGTCGGCGCCGAACGGATTCGAGATCTATCTTCTGCGTCCCGGCAAGACGGAAGACGCGATCACCATCGCCGCGAAAGAAAACGCCGTCATCCAGTTCGAGGAAGGATACAAGGACCGGTACAAAGAACTGACGGAAGAGGAGTTCATCATCATCACGATGGCGCAGAGCGCGTACATGAAATACAGCGAGCAGTTCGCCGAGTTGGCCGCCGAATCCATGGCGGAGCATATGCAGATGCGGAACAGCGGCGTGAAGCAGGCTGGATTCTACGTGCTGGTCGGGGCTTCCATGCCCAATGTCCTCGTCGAACTCGGCTACATTTCCAACCGGAAGGAAGAGCAGTTGTTGAAGAGCGCCTGGGGACAGGACCGGCTGGCGGAAGCCATCTTCAACGGAATCAAAGAGTATCGTTCAATCTACGAGATGTCGATTCAATGTGTCTTGAAAGAAGGGAATTCTGATGACGTATGCACG
>JALONE010000244.1 GCA_025455125.1 Bacteroidota bacterium | reverse complement strand
AAGCAACACGTGATACCCCTTAAGCGCCAGGCTTTCCGCAACAACATCGCGCGCTAATCGTTCATCCTCCACATACAACACAGTTTCCGTCCCGCCGGGAATGCTCTCGCGGACCGCCTCGTTCGCCGATCCTGCGCTCGATGACTGTTCCATTACCGGAAGATAGATGCGGAACTCTGTCCCTATGCCCACATGGCTCTCGAGGTCGACATAGCCCCCATGATTCTCGATGATCCCCAAGACGACCGCCAATCCTAAGCCCGTCCCCTTCCCCAGCTCTTTCGTCGTGAAGAACGGATCGAAGATGCGCGCCCTTGTCTCATCATCTATGCCCGTCCCGGTATCCGCAACGCTGATGAGGATGTGGTCGCGACCAATGTGAGATGAAGGAGGAGACTTGAGGGTTGCGGCGTTCACGTGCGCAGACGAAATGCGAAGCCGTCCGCCCGCCGGCATGGCATCGCGGGCATTCACGCTCAGGTTCAACAACACCTGATGGATCTGATTCGAATCCGCCAATACCGGCGGAAGATCGGGGGCAAGCTCAAGGACGATTTCGACCGTCTTCGGGAAGGTTCCCTCCAGCAACCGGGCGGTCTCCTGAATCACATCGTTCACCGGGAGCGCGCGGCGCTCGAGCGTCGCTTTTCGGGCAAAGGTCAACAACTGTTTGACGAGTTCCGCTCCCCTGTCCGAGGCTTTCGCGATCGAGTCGACTCGGCGCAACAACTTCTCCTTGTCATCCGGCTGTGCAGCGAGCAAACCGGCATTCCCCATGATGATGTTCAGGATGTTGTTGAAATCGTGAGCGATCCCCGCGGCGAGTGTTCCGATCGATTCGAGTTTCTGCGAGCGCACCAACTGCATTTCGAGTTGTTGACGACGGCGCTCCGCCTCGGCGCGTTCGGTCACATCCCGCACCAACGCCTGAACAAACCGATCTGCACCGATCTGCGCGACATTCAGTGAGACCTCCGCATCAAACGGGATGCCCCCTTTGCGCAGATGCTTCCACGCAAAGCGCTGCGATTCGCCTCCTTCGGCCACATTGATGAGATCGCGGGCCTTTGATCGCGAGTCTTTCCCATCGGGCTGAACGGGAGGGCTGAATTCCCATGGCGAGTGGCCAAGAATCTGCGATTTCTCCGCGCATCCGAACATCGTCAGAGCCATCGCATTGCAGTCAACGAAACGGTCTCCGCTCATGATGAGGATCGCATCATTCGCGCCATCGAACAGCGCACGATAGCGGGACTCGGATGCGGCCAACGCGCGCGTCTGCGCCTCGAGTTCCTTTTCCCGCTCCCGGGCCCGTCTCAGATTGCGGCTCATGTTTGCAGAGAGAAGCCGGACCGTCATGCCGATCACTGCGACAACGATCACAATGTCGACGGAGTCTGCCAGCTGATTTGCGATCTTGAATTCGGGCTTAATGATGCCGATCGATTGGACATACCCGATCATTCCGAGCGATGCAAGGGTGAGGGCGAGAATGGCGAGGAATCCGTTGCGCCTCAGGGTCAGTCCCGCAATGATGAGGACGCCCGGGTAGGCGAGGATGGCCGTGTCATGGATGCCGTCGTTGTGAACAAGGAGCCAGTTCAGCAGGCCAAGCAGAAGGACGAGGAGTGAGCCTGCGGCCCCCCGGATCTTGCCGCGTCGCAGGAGCCAGAGGGGCATGAGTGAGGCGATTGCGGCAGACGCAAAGAGTGGAACCAAACGGAATTGGGTGATAAGGATCCGTTGAACGACGACGAGCGCCAATGCGAGGAATGTCGCTCCCGTCACCACCAGCGTGACATTCGCAGCCTCTCGTAGTTCGTCGTCGTCCACGTTTCCGGGGAGCACGAACGACCTGAGAACGTCATATCCCTTCCGCAGAATCATCACAACGCGAGTCTCACTCCTGCGCGCACACCGGCTGAGCCGAAGGGCAACGACGGCTGTTCAGCAACGAACTGTTCTGCATCGGTGAACTCATCTTTCAGCGTGATCGTCGTGACCGTCGCACCAACGCGTTCCTCGAGTTTGGTCGGAGACCAGGAGCCTCCCTGGATCGTGAACTCACCGAAGAACACGAGCTCTTTCGACATTGGGAATGCAACCCCACATGCTCCGTGGAATCCAAAGAATTGATTACCGGAATACGTGGACGTGATCACTTCATTGGGGCGCACTTCTTCCATCTTCGCGGATGGAAATCCCACGACAACGCCAAAGCGTGCATAGGGATTCATTCCCCACGCAGTGCCCTTCACGACGATCGAGGGAACGAGCGAAAACAGGGACGCTGTGTGCGTTCGCTCACGATTCTGCGCGGGATTCTGCCGCACTTCCTTTGCTTCGTAGCTTGGACCGAGATTGTAGCAAATGCCCAGTTCGAGAGCAACGCTTGGAGTCACCGTGTAGCCCACTGCGCCTGCCAGTTCGAATCCCTGGCCATATGATCCGTATTTGTACGTGAATGACTCGACGCCAGTGGTTGATTCGATGCGATCACGATCGAGCTGCACTCCCCCCAAGCTCATCGCGTATCCGAGTCCGGCCTGCACGTAGAGTTGAGCAGAAACAGGAAGAGAAAGGGCAAGAAGTGCAATTGCGATGATGGAGGGTCGTTTCATGTCGTGCTCCTTTATCGTGTGTACAGGATTCATCGACAATGTACGCCCTGCGAAGCTCAGTGTAAAGCCTTTCTGATCGAGGCTGGGCACCGAAATCCTCGAGAATGTCGGATTATTGGCACCCCTTCCCTTCCAATGCAGCCAGCTTGCGCACCCACTCCATCAGATCGGAGAATTGCGAAGGAAGAAGCGACTGCGCACCGTCAGAAAACGCCTCCTCAGGGTTCGGATGAACTTCAACGATCAATCCGTCAGCGCCAACGGCCACGGCCGCTTTGGATATGGGCGTCACCAGACTTCGCATTCCGGTCCCGTGGCTCGGGTCAACGATGACGGGAAGGTGACTCAGTTCTTTCAAAGCTGGGACAGCCGATAGATCGCACGTGTTGCGCGTGTAGTCCTCAAAGGTGCGTATGCCCCGTTCGCACAGGATGACCTCGTAATTCCCTTGACTCATCACATATTCGGCTGACATCAGGAGTTCCCTAAGCGTGCTCGACATGCCGCGCTTGAGAAGCACGGGCTTTCGAATCTTCCCGACTTCCGTCAACAACGCATAGTTCTGCATATTCCGCGCGCCGATCTGCAGGATGTCCGCGTACTCCGCAACCAGCGCTACGTCCGTCGGCGTGATCACTTCGGTGACAATGTGCAGTCCGGTCTGTTCGCGCGCCTCGGCGAGCAGCTTCAGTCCCTCTTCTTCGAGTCCCTGGAAACTGTACGGGGAGGTGCGCGGTTTGAAGGCGCCTCCGCGAAGAATCGTTGCCCCCGCCTCCCGGACCAATCTTGCGCTCAACAGGATCTGTTCCCGGCTTTCGACGGAACAGGGTCCCGCCATGACGGTGAAATGTCCGTTGCCGATGACTGTCTCCGGAGCGTTTGCGACCGCCGGGAGGACTATCGAGGAACGAGCCGACTTCCATTCGCGTCCAGCGAGTTTGAATGGCTTCAGGATCGGAACGACGCTCTCAACACCTTCGACAGAATCGAGCGCCTGGAGCCGAGATTTCCCCCG
>JALONE010000243.1 GCA_025455125.1 Bacteroidota bacterium | reverse complement strand
TGACCGATTTTTTAGAGCAGGTATGGCGGTGAGGCTGGGGATTTCGTATCATGACGGCAGCAGACCTTGAACGAGGAGGGAGAACCTGAGGCCTATGAACCCGATCGAGCGAATGCGACAGGTGGCCGATCTGCTGATCAGCCAGCGGAGATACCGTGAATCGTACACCATCTACGACGAGCTGCACCGTCAGATGTGGAGCGTCTTCGGCACGGTTCAGAGCGAACTGGCACTCTCATCTCCGAATTCCACCTGGATGCACACCCCCGCGGGGCAGTCGACGCGCAAGGTCTACGCGGAGCCGGCAGCGAGCGTCCTGTGTGCCCGCATGTACGGGGTCAGCCTTTCGCTGGCCCTTGAAGAGTTCATCCGGGTCATTCACGGGCATCTGCAGTGCGTTGCCTGCGACCCCGCAGTCAGCGGCGAAATACCCAGTGAGCTGGCGCTGAACGAATTTCTCGTCCTCTACACCCTCGCGCTTCAACCCGAGCGACAAAAAAAGATCACCCCGATATTCGCTATTGTGACGGCGATCGTCGACCGCGACCATCGGTTCCGGCGTCTCCGTCCGAATGCGTATCGCAGCACGGTGGAAAAGCAGCTGCTTGAACAGGCACATCGCTCCAAGGGAACGGAGTGGCGGGGATTGAACCGTCTGCTCGCGGATTACCTGCTGAACACCGGACAAACCAAAGGGGATTTGTACGCCCGGATCCTCGCGCTCGCCGGTCCGTTCTCTTCCAGATTCCATTCGTGGCATTCGCACTCCAACCGGCAGGATCGTCACCAGCGTTCCGACCGCTACGAGAACTCCGAACGGCGGGATCGTCGGACAGGCGGTTCACGGACATTCGATGTGACGGAAGCGACAGATGATGAAAAGCGGCAGTACTACGGCAGTCTCTTTGGGCTGAGCGGCAAGGTCACGAAGTCGCAGATTCGTTCCCGGTATATCGAATCCGTGGCGCTGTATCACCCCGACAAGGTCCAGCACCTCGGTCCGGAGCTCAAGCGATTGGCAGAGGAGAAGACGAAGGAGATTAATGCCGCCTACGACTGGCTCCGTACCAAGTACGAGATATAATTCCGAAATCCGAAGATCGAAATCCGAAATCCGTAGTCCGCAATCCGAAATCCGTAATCCGCAATTGAAACTCCCACCTCGTTACTGCTCCTTATACAGCGTGATTCCCCAATGCACGGGATCGTGCGGCGGATCGTCGTTCCATTCTCCATACGCGTGTGAATCGTCGGTCCGGAAGTGAAGCTCGTATTCTCCCTTCTCCAACGTGATTGTCTGCACGACCTTCCGGTTCTTCCGCGCCCCTCCGGCGTGCTCCGTTGTTTCCGAATTCATTTCCCACACAGGGTCCCCGGTCTTTGCGCTCTCGATCCATCCGTAGTCGGAAAGGTCGTCGTCCGATCCCTCGCCGATCGCATAGATGCGTACGCGTGTGCGCGCGTCAAGAGCGAATCGCGTTCGCGCATGCCGGTCGTCCTTGACGCGGATGAGCTGAACAATGACCCCTTCGTCCTGAACGTCGGAGAAGGTCTTGACACCCTTCGGGTCGAATCCCGGACCGACACCGGACACGGTGATTCCCCAACGTGACGGATCATACGGCGGGTCGTCGTTCCAATCTTCGTAGGAATGGGAATCGTCCGTTTGATAGTACACCATGTAGTCCCCCTTGGGGAGCGTGATGATCTCATCGACGATACGGTTCTTGGATGCGCCCCCCGCGTGAAGCGTTTCGCGATCCTCCATCGACCAGACGCGCTCGTTCGTCCTCGTGTTGATGATCCAACCGTGATCGGCCAGCCGTTTCCGACCGCTAGACTCCCCCAAGGCGCAGATGTGGACCCTCGTGCTGGACGTCAGAGAGAATCCGGCGTTCCGCAGGTCGTCGTCCCGCATCCGCGTCAATGCGACGATGACATTCTTGTCCGCGGCAGGCGCGTCCGACACGGTGACCGCTGACTGCTCCCGTGGATCCGCCATCGATACGGTGATCCCGTAGGAGAGCGGATCGCTGGGAGGCATCGCGTTCCAATCCTCCGGCGAGTGCGAGCCGTCGGTCACGAAGACGATCTCATAGCTTCCTTTCGGGAGACGGACCTCCCCGGTCACGCAGACGTTCTTCGCAGCGCCGCCGGCATATTCGGAATCCTCGGCGCGCATCTCCCACACCCGCTTGCGCGTTTCGGCATTCGTGATCCAGCCGAAGTCGAACATGCCGTCGCGACGCCGTCCTTCGCCGAGTGCACGGAGAGAGAGCGTGGCCTCGCGTGACACTGAGAAATGCTTCGTCGTCGTGGCGTTGTCCTCCGTCGCTCCTACCATGAAGACCATCGCAGGATTCCGCTTCGGTGCGGTGAATATACTGATGGCGGAACGGTCGGAAGCCTTCGCGGTGATGGTGAGTCCCCATTCGTGCCTCGCGAGATCCATGAACTCTTCATAGAACTCGTCGCCAAATCCGAACAGTTCCTTGAAGAAATCACCGATCCCCTTGTGACGACGCGTTTGCGGTGAATCGCGGCGATCGATGTTGATGGAATAGTTGATCATGGACGACCGGCGCGCATAGCCATACGCGGCGAAGTAGACCTCGTACGAGCCCGGTTCCAACGTGAGCTCCTCATTCGCCTCGCGTCGCTTGGTCGAACCGGACGTGTTCTCCGGCGTCATTTCCCAGACGATGTCCCTCGTATCGGCATTGATGATCCAACCCGACGCGAACATGGCGCTCGAGCGATCTCCATCCTCTTCGTCGCGATCATCCCAGGAGACTTTCGCGCCGCCGCCCAGTGCAGAGATCGAGATCGACGCACGATGGGACAGCGTGAACCCCGTCCCCTTGACCTCTTCAGCGCTGAAATCCCGAAGGGAGAGAACGGCATCGTTCTGCGCGTGACTGAGTGAGGGGAGGGTTGAGGAAAGGAGGAGAAGGATCAGAGCGAGCATGCCCCCCGATGGGAGCAGGGTGAGAGAACGGCAGGAGGTCATTCGAGTATCTCCGGCAGAAGATGAAGGAAATGGAATAGGCACATCAAGAATTCTACGGATTTCCGATGCGTTTGTTCCAGTCAGACGAACTGTGCCGAATGATCGCGCTTGCGTTTCTGAGGTGGGATGAGTAGGTTTACGGTACCATAGGAGGAGGGCGTCATGATACTCAAGAGCTTGTCCGACTATCTGGATTCAAACGGCATTAAGTACACGATCAACATGCATTCCACCGCCTTCACGGCGCAGGAGGTCGCCCACTCGGCACACATCCCCGGCAAAGAGATCGCAAAGACGGTCGTGGTGTGGATGGATGGAATGATGGCCCTGGCCGTGCTTCCGGGCTCGCAGATGATCGACTTGAAGCGACTCAAGGAAGAAACGGGGGCCAAGGAGATCGAACTCGCGAGTGAGACTGAGTTCAAGGACCAGTTTCCGAATTGCGAGGTGGGAGCGATGCCGCCGTTCGGGAATCTGTTCAATATGAAGGTGTTCGTCTCCAAATCGCTTGCAGAGGACAAAGCTCAATGCCCGATAGGAGGAATGTACGCGTCGTCGAAGCGTTGGTAAAGGAAGAACTGATCCCCCAGCGGAAGCGGCAGAGTGCATTCATCGACATTGAGGTGCGCGATAACCTCTCGGATGTGCGTTGGATAGCAGGAGATGTCGATCGAGGGGAAGTACCACGCAGCGGGTCCGCGAGTTCCGGTCCGGGAGATCGCGAGGCTGTCGAATGGCGCTCCGGAGTGCAAGAGCGCATGGAGTGAATCCGCCTCCTCGCGGCGTGATGCGCTCAGCATGCCGATGTTCATGAGGGTCGGCTTCTCCAGACGGACGATCACCGTATTCCGGATCCATCGAAGTGCAGATGCGCTGTCCGCAGCGAACGGCGCGTATCGCCATTGGCGGATGGAATCCGTTGCATCAGCGTTCCACTGGTCGGACTTCGTCGGCGTCAGGAGCCGCGCCTCGCGGACCGTGCCGTCTGGATGGACACCAAGGAGGAAGACCAGGCGGAGTTCAGAAGTCGGAACATCGAAGGGGAGCGGGGGAAGTTTCGCAAGGCGGACGAGCGAGAAGGACTCGGAAGTTCGGAGGCTCTCTTCCGTTCCGGAACACGAAACAAGCAGAAACATCAGACAAGCGAGCGCACGGTTCATCGAAGTCCCTCCAGCATCTTGACCCGCCGGCAATATACGATATCGTCGCGTAATTTGTGGAGGATCCCCTAGGGAAGATCCCATTCCAGCCGTAGTCTCGCGTAGACCTCCTGCGGGAGTTGAACGAGCACTGGCCGCTTGTTCGGCTGGAGCCATTTCATAATTTCCAGCAATTTCGCTTCGTCAAGGGATGTACAGCCCGTCGTCGGTTCGGTCGGGCTTCCCCACACATGGATGAAGATGCACGAGCCGTCACCGGCCACGCGCGGATCGCGATTGTGGTCAACGATGACCCCCCAGCGGTAATACGAACTCCCCGCCCACATCCGTTCCGCTGAATTCCAATCGATCGAGGTGACATCGTTCTTGCGGACGATGAGATTATAGTAGCGAGAACGCGGATCATCGACGCAGACCGTGGTCGAATCGATGGGGATGTATGGCATCATGAAGCGGTCCGCCTCCGACGCGGGAGCATAACCGTAGACCGCTCCGAGTGAAAAGGCGCCTGCTGGGGAGCGGAGATCCCCTTCGCGTTTCACCGGTCCCGGTTCGGCCGCACGCCCATGCAGTCCCGTTCCCCAAGCGAGTCCGCCGCTCCCGATTGTGATTGGCCAAGGCGTTCCCACGACTGTCCAGGTCTCCGCAACCGACGTTCGCTCAAACGCCTGGAGGGATCCTATGCAGGAATCCCAGGCGGCGGTGGTCACGACGAGCAGTTGACGGGCATCACGCAGCGGGTGCCGGGATCCGGTTCGAACAGCAGGACCGGGCGTGGAGCAAGAGGTGAGGAGAACCGCGGCGAGCAAAAACGGGAGGATGATGGAGGCGGAATGGTACGCCCTTACGCGGTGCGGACTCATTGACGCCCCGGATAGTGCGCGTGATCTTCGTTGTCTTTGCTTTGCTGTTGGCGCTTGATAACATCGGGGAAATGGATCTGCATGCAGTCAGGGCAGATCCCGTGGGTGAATTCTGCTTGCGAGTGTTCGCTGACGTATCCTTCGACCGCCTGCCAGTACCCTTTGTCGTTGCGGATCTTCTTGCAGTGCGAACAAATAGGGAGAAGTCCGCTCAGGGTCTTCACGTTGTCAAGCGCATGCTGCAGGGATTGCGTTCGTTCTTGGACCTTCTCTTCGAGCGTCGTGTTCGCTTGCACGAGTTCCAGTTCGTATTGATCGCGTTCTGCGGAGACCGCGGCGAGCACGACGCCGGTGACGGCGACCAAGCCGATAGCGACGTTCAGCGATACGAGGTCGACGGATTGGGCTCCCTGGGCGAAGACCCCCCCCGGATTCATTGCATCAAGGCTGAAGGCTGTGCTTGTCAGGAACACGCCGAGGGAGGTCTCGCGAATCCCGGACCGCAGGGCGAGCCAGACAATGACGGGAAAGACGAGCGCAGGTTGACGGATGGGACCGAAGAGCACCAGGAGGAGGACGATTCCCAGGAGCGACCATGCGATGAGGATCTCCAGCGGACGGATCCGTTGCCGTGCGGGGGGGGACTTCAAGCCTGCGACGACGCTGAACAACAGAGGAGAGATGGCGATGACGCTGACCGCATCCGCCACCCACCAGGTGCTCAGACCTCGGATAATGCGGTCCAGAGGCATTCCGCCCTGCAGGACGTAGCGGAAGATCATGCCGATGCTCGAGCTGACCGCAGAGGCGACAAGTGCGGAAGCGAGGATGAGGCCGACAGCATCGCGAACGTTCTTCAGCGATGGTTGGAATTGAACGACGATCCGGAGAAGATAGACGGAGAGGGTGGCGTGGATGGTGTTTGAGAACGCGAATCCGAGCGTTCCGTAGAGCGGCGTTGCGGAAAGGACATTCAGCGCGAGTTCACCGAGCACGATCGCCGGCCAGAGGTTCGCTCCCCAGTAGAAGAGGGCCACGACCATGATCCCTGCGGGAGGCCAGATCGCCGAAACATGATATCCGAACGGTTGAATGAGGAGTCCGATCCTCGCGCTGAGGTAGTACACCGCGGTCAGTGCGAGGAGTTTCAGGAGATAGCGGGCAGGCGCGTTGATATCAACTCTGAGCATAACGAAGAAACGTCTGATGAATTCAATTAACATACCAGTTTCTGGATGCAATGGCAATCGGAAATGCACTCCGTTGATTCTTGCGGAAGAAATCAGTATTTTGGTATGAGTTGAGTTTGCGGGGCAGGCGCGCTAATCTGATTGTTCTCTACATACATTTATCATCTCACATTTACCATATCTTTTGCCCAGATGGCGGAATTGGCAGACGCGCTAGATTCAGGGTCTAGTGTACGCAAGTACGTGCAGGTTCAAGTCCTGTTCTGGGCACAGGGAAAGTAACAAGCGGGGAAACGGGGAAGCGGGCCTGCCCCGTGAGTCCCGCAGGGACGAACGGGGGAAAGTGAAAGCGTTGGAGCATGGTAAGTAGTAAGTTGGACAAGC
>JALONE010000242.1 GCA_025455125.1 Bacteroidota bacterium | reverse complement strand
TTCTGAAGACGGATCTTCTCAAGTTCCGTCCTGAATTGTGGAGAGAGGTCGAAGCGTTCCGGCGCTACATGGCGCGGACAGAGATTCTTCCCATGCTCCATCAGGCGAAGAATGAGGGGGTGCTTCGTCCCGATGTGAATCCGAACCTGCTCTTCATGATGGTCCTCTCCAGTATCGAGGGGATCCTGAATCCGCAGGCACTCGCTCAGCAGCCCTTCTCGGTCGAGGAAGCTTTCACCGGTATCTTCAAGACACTTTTTGAAGGGGCGATGACACCTGAGGCAATCACTCGGTTGAATGAACGATTTCAGTCCCCATACCATTTTGACATCTCGAGGGTTTTATGAATTACCCAGACCGAAACAAGCACCGTACCGCTCGGCGGTTCATCGCCGCTGGGGTCTTGGCCGTCCTCGCTCTTCTGACCGGCTGCGGAAGGGACGACGGGAGCGCCGTGAGTGCCACCGGCACGATCGAGGCGACCGAAGTGACGGTGAGTGCGCAGGCGGGAGGAATCGTTCAGCGCATCGTCGCCGACGAGGGAACGATCGTCCGTCGGAATGATACCGTGTTGGTGATCGACGCGGTCGATTGGGTGTTCCAGCTGCGTCAGGTGGAGGGGGCGTATGCTTCGGCGAACGCACAATATCTCCTCGCGTTGCGCGGTGCACGTCGTGAAGACGTCGCCCAAGCAGAAGCGACATACCAGAGCGCCGAAACCGACCTGAAGCGCATGGAGGATCTCACCAGGAGCAACAGCATCCCGCAGAAGCAGCTTGATGACGCGAGAACGCGCTTCACTCTCGCACAGCAGGCGCTCGAGAGGCTGCGTCGCGGCTCCCGGCCGGAAGAAGTGGAAATGGCGCGCGGCCGAATGGAACAAGCGAAGGCACAGCGGGATGCGCTCCAGAAGAAGGTCTCCGACTGCATTGTGACCGCTCCGATCAACGGCGCTATCACCAAACGCTTCGTCGAACGGGGAGAACTCGCCGGCTCAGGTGCGCCTCTCTTTCGGATTGCAGATCTGAACGAAATGGAAACGACGATCTACGTCTCGGAGGCCGATCTCCCTCGCATCGCCCTTGGCCAATCTGCGGACGTGCGGGTAGATGCATTCCCGGACCGGTCCTACCAAGGCCGTGTCGTGTTCATTTCGTCCGTCGCGGAATTCACGCCGAAGAACATCCAGACCAAAGAAGAGCGAACCAAGTTGGTCTTTGCGGTGAAACTCACGGTCGCGAATCCCGACGGTTCGCTGAAGTCGGGGATCCCGGCGGATGTCACGATCACGGCAGCAACGAAGTGACGTCATCGCACGACATATTCGCGCTGGAACTCCTCGGCCTTTCGAAAACGTTCGATCCGCATTCCTCTCATCCGGTCAAGGCGGTGGATGATGTTTCGGTCACGGTTCGAAAGGGGGAGATCTTCACGATCGTCGGCCCCGATGGGGCGGGGAAGACCACAGCCATCCGGATGATGTGCGGCGTTCTCCCGCAGGATCGCGGTGATATTCGCATCATGGGGCTGGATCTGCGGACGCAGCGCGATGAGGTGAAACGCCATATCGGCTATCTCTCGCAACGATTCAGTCTGTACGGGGACCTGACGATCGATGAGAACATCGATTTCTTCGCGGAGATCCATCGCATCAAAGAATTCGGTGCGCGGAAAGAGGAGCTGCTGAAATTCATGCGGCTGACGGAATTCCGTGACCGGCTTGCTTCGCGCCTCTCGGGGGGGATGAAACAGAAACTGGCGCTGGCCTGCACGCTTATCCATGCGCCGGACATCATCTTTCTCGATGAGCCGACGACGGGCGTCGATCCGGTCTCGCGTCGCGACTTCTGGAAGATCCTCTCTGAATTGCTCCGTTCCGGCATAACGATCGTTGTCAGCACTCCATACCTCGATGAAGCCGAACGCAGCACGCGGGTGGCGTTGATGGACCGCGGCCGCATTCTCCAATGTGACTCGCCGGAAGCGATCAAGGCGGATTTTCCATTCCGTGTCCTTGAGATCGTGACAGAGGATGTCCGCACCGCGGCGGATGTGCTCGCGGCGGATTTCCCGAAGGACCGCATCCAGATGTTCGGGGATCGCATTCATTGTCTTATCGAAGCAGAAACGGACGCGAGCCGCAAGGCGGTCGAACGACGGCTGAAGGGATCCGGCGTTGTCGTCCATCACATCCGTCCGGTTCCGCCCTCGCTTGAAGACGTCTTCATTGCACGCGTTTCAACAGCAGGTGTCTCATGAAAGCGCAAATGGCAAATATGAGATGTATCATGATGGCGGGTCTTGTGACGCTCACGACGCACTTCGGTTCCGCGCAAGAGGGGAGCAAGGGTGAGAGGATGACGCTCGAACAATGCGTCGCCCGTGCGCTGGAACAGAGTCCGGCGATGACCATCAGTGAAGCACGTGTTACGTCCGCGGAAGCAAGAGCCTCCGAGGTACGCACACAGTTGCTTCCCAGTCTCCGGCTCAGCGCGCGCGCTGCATTACTCAGCGAGGTTCCGGAGTTCGTCCTGAACGCGCCGCCGCCGATCGGACAACTGACCATCTTCCCCTCGATCACCGAGAACTACGGAGCACGGCTGACACTGCAACAGCCGCTGTTCACCGGCTTTCGTCTGCTGAATTCCTATGATGCGGCCTCGCTTCATGCGGATGCCGCCCGCGAAGACCGGACGAAGGACCGCGCCGACCTGACGCTCCAGGTGACCACAACCTTCTGGACCGTCATCCGCGGGATGGAACTGGAGCGGACCCTGAATTCCTCCATCCGGCAAATGCAGGACCATGTCAAGGACCTGCGCGCATATGTTGCGACCGGAATGGCGACCGACCTCGATCAACGGAAGGCAGAGGTGCAATTGGCCTCGCTGGAAGTCAGGCGCATCGAAGCGCGATCGGCGGTCCGCGTGGCGACGATGCAGTTGAACAGCCTCATCGGAAGAGAGCTCACCGATCCGCTGACCCCCGCGATTCCGGATCTCGCCGCAGACACTGGACGAGTCGGAAGTGCGGAGTTCGGAACATTAATGTTGGCGGCGAAGGAGCATCGGCCGGAGATCCGGGCGATGGAGCGCCGGAAAGCTGCGAGCATCGCCGGTTTGAGCACCGCACAGGCCGGTTGGTACCCGTCGGTTGCACTGGTTGCGAACTACGATTACGCGAACCCGAATCAGCGGCATTTCCCGCAACGCGCCGAATGGAACGACACGTGGGACGTGGGATTGTCGCTTCAGTGGAATGTCTGGGATTGGCTTGCGACCTCGCATCAGTCGGTGCAAGCGGAAGCGAGCGTGCGCCAGAGTGAAGCCGCGTTGATTCAGATCCAGGATGCGGTGGTGCTGGACGTTGCGCAGAGCGCCCAGCAGGTGATCGCCGCGCGCGAGATGGTGACCGTTGCGCTTGCGGGAGTGGCCGCCGCCGACGAGACAAAGAGGATCACGACGGAACGATTCAAGCAGGGGATCGTCTCGAGCACGGATGTCCTGGACGCGCACGCCGCAGCCATTCAGGCTGAGGCGACATTGGTTCAGGCGAGAGCAGATCTTGCGATCGCGTTGGCGAAGCGGGATCGCGCGATCGGAGCGATTCGATGAACGGAAGTGCGACAGACTATGCCGTTGTTGTT
>JALONE010000241.1 GCA_025455125.1 Bacteroidota bacterium | reverse complement strand
CATGGCGCGCGGAACGTACATCTTCCCCCCGAAGCCCTCCATGCGACTCATCACGAACATCTTCGCGTACTGTGCGAAGGAAGTGCCGAAATGGAACACGATCTCCATCTCCGGGTATCATATCCGAGAGGCGGGCTCGACGGCTGCGCAAGAGGTTGGATTCACGCTTGCCGACGCGATCGCGTATGTGGAAGCGGCGATTTCCGCGGGATTGAATGTTGACGAGTTCGCGGGTCAGCTCTCCTTCTTCTTCAACGCGCACAATGATCTGTTCGAGGAGGTTGCCAAGTACCGTGCTGCCCGCCGCCTGTGGGCACGTCTGATGAAGGATCGGTTCGGTGCGAAGAAGGCGAAATCGCAGATGCTCCGCTTCCATACCCAGACCGCAGGCTCGACCCTGACGGCGCAACAGGTGGACAACAACATCGTCCGCGTCACGATCCAGACACTTGCCGCCGTGTTGGGGGGAACGCAAAGCCTCCATACGAATTCCCGCGACGAAGCGCTGGCCTTGCCGACCGAGGATTCCGTTCGCGTCGCGCTCCGCACGCAGCAGATCGTCGCCGAAGAAAGCGGCGTCACGAACACGATCGATCCGCTGGCGGGATCGTATTACATCGAATCCCTTACCGATCTGATCGAACAGGAAGCGGAAGACTACATCAAGAAGATCGACGAGATGGGGGGAATGATCAGCGCGATCGAGGCGGGGTACCCGCAAAGCGAGATCCAGCGCGCTTCGTACCGTTTCACACAGGAAGTCGAAGCCGGGAAGCGCATTGTGGTCGGCGTGAATAAATACCGGGTCCAGGAGAAAGAACCCGAGGGATTGCTGAAGATCGACAGGCGCGTCCAGGATGAACAGGTTGCATTCCTGTCGTCGGTACGCGCACAGCGCAGTCAAGCTGAGGTCGATGCTCGTCTCCGTGAACTCAAACAAGCCGCCGAAGGAACGGAGAATCTCATGCCCCAAATCCTCAATGCGGTCCGCACCTACGCGAGCGTTGGCGAGATTGCCAACACGCTCCGAGGAGTTTTCGGAGAGTACAGCGAACGAGTAGTGGTGTAGGACCTCGAGGGATTGTTGATTGTTGAATGTTGATTATTGATGGGGAGTTCGCTTCCCACTGACCACTGACTACTGATTACTGATTACTGACTGCTGTCTCCTATGTCACCCACTCACATCGAACACATCGGCATCGCGGTCAAGAATCTGACCGACGCGATCAAATACTACGAAGAGGTTCTTGGCCTCAAATGCTACGGCGTTGAGGAGGTTGCTGACCAGAAGGTTCGCACCGCGTTCTTCAAGGTCGGAGAGACGAAGATCGAATTGCTGGAATCGACGAACCCCGAAGGTCCGATCGGCAAATTCATCGAGAAGAAGGGAGAAGGCATTCATCACATTGCCTTCGCCGTCCCGAACGTGCAGCAAGCGCTGCAGCATGCAGAGTCATATGGAGTACAGCTCATTGACAGGTCCCCGCGTCGCGGCGCCGAAGGGCTCAATATTGCATTCCTCCATCCGAAATCGACGTTGGGAGTTCTGACAGAATTCTGTGAGCACCCCTGAACGAAATGGCGTTGAATCGCACTTACGCGGAGTCGTTATGTCTTTGGAAAAGAAAACCCTCGAACTGATCCATCTGCAGGAGCAGGCACGCCGCGCCGGCGGTGAGAAGCGCATCCAGGCGCAACATGAGAAGGGAAAGAACACGGCGCGTGAACGGCTTGAGAAGCTTCTCGATGAAGGGAGCTTCGAAGAGTTCGACATGTTCGTCACTCATCGATGCGCCGATTTCGAGATGAGCAAACAGCAGCCGATGACCGATGGCGTCATCACGGGCTATGGGACGATCGGCGGACGGCTGATCTTCGTTTTCTCGCAGGACTTCACCATCTTCGGCGGCTCGCTCTCAAAGGCCTACGCTGAGAAGATCGTCAAGGTGATGGATATTGCCGCGCGTGTGGGAGCCCCGGTCATCGGGATCAACGACTCCGGCGGTGCTCGCATCCAGGAGGGTGTCGATGCGCTCGCCGGGTACTCGGACATCTTTCTGAAGAACGTGCTTTACTCCGGCGTTATTCCGCAGATCTCACTCATCCTGGGACCATGCGCCGGCGGTGCGGTCTATTCCCCCGCCATCACCGATTTTGTCGTCATGGCCGAGAAAACCTCCTACATGTTCCTGACCGGCCCGAAGGTCATCAAGCAGGTGACGCAGGAGGATGTTACGGCTGAGCAGCTGGGTGGTCCGGATGTGCATGCGACCAAGAGCGGTGTGGCGCATCTTGTCGCGCCGACGGAAGAGGATGTTTTTGCCGCCGTCAAGACGCTTCTGTCCTATCTGCCGCAAAACAACACGGAACCAGCTCCCCGCAGCGCCTGCACCGACCCGATCGATCGCATCAGTGAACGTCTCAACACGATCGTCCCGGAGAATCCCGCGAAGCCTTACGATATGCGGGACATCATCCGGCTGATCGTAGACAACGGCGACTTCTTTGAGACCCAGCCGCGTTTCGCGCCGAACATCCTCACGGGATTTGCGCGCCTGAACGGCCGCTCGGTGGGCATTGTCGCCAACCAGCCGAATGCCCTGGCTGGCGTGCTGGACAACAACGCCTCCATTAAGGGAGCACGCTTTGTCCGCTTCTGCGATGCGTTCAACATTCCGCTGGTCGTGTTCGAGGATGTTCCCGGATTCATGCCGGGCACGACGCAGGAATACAACGGCATCATCCGGAACGGCGCGAAGCTTCTCTTCGCGTTCGCGGAAAGTACGGTCCCGAAGATCACGGTGATCATTCGCAAGGCATACGGCGGTGCGTATTGCGTAATGAATTCGAAACACATCCGGGGCGATGTGAACCTCGCCTGGCCGACCGCTGAGATCGCCGTCATGGGACCAGATGGCGCTGTCGAAGTCATCTACAACGACGAGATCAAGAAGGCAAGCGATCCGGCGAAGAAACGTACCGAGCTGAAGGAGATGTATGTGGAGATGTTCGCCAATCCGTTCGCCGCGGCGAAGAAGGGCTACATCGACGATGTGATCGTGCCGGCAACGACGCGCATCCGCCTCGTCAAGGCATTGGAAATGCTTGCCACGAAGCGTGACTCGAATCCGCCAAAGAAGCATGGGAACATTCCCCTGTAAGGAGATGATGCTGTGACTTGGATCGATGCATTGTTGGTCACTGTGATGGGTATGGGGGTAACCTTCGTCGGGTTGCTCTTGACGAATCTGGCGATCAATTCGTTCGCTCTGCTTCCGAAGCTCCTGCGAACTGGAGCGACAGGTGAAGGCGCACCGACGGAACAGCAGGTCCTTTCCGTGACAGAACCGGCGAGTCAACCTACGGTCGTCACACCGGACACGCTTGCTGCCATCGTTGCCGTGCTGGCGATCGAGATTCGCTTGGCGCGCTCGTACAGCGCCAGCCGATTCACGTTCAAGAGTCAGGACCAACAGCAAGGGTGGTCCGACGAAGGACGTCTCATTGTGAATCCGTATCAACGAGGAAGAGTCTGATGCGCGAATACGTCTTGAATATCAACGGCGCAGAGTATCGCGCCGAGGTGAAAGAGCTGACCGCCGAATCGGCGAAGGTCGCCGTCAATGGTGTCGACTATGTTGTCGAGC
>JALONE010000240.1 GCA_025455125.1 Bacteroidota bacterium | reverse complement strand
TCACGTCCACCGTCACGCTGGGTGAGCCCACTAACTGGAATGTGAGCATGATTGGGTATGTTCGGACGGGCACGCCGTACACGCCTTCCTTCCCCTCCAGCATTTCTCCGATCCAGTTCACGCAGAATAGCGACCGGCAGCCGATGCAATGGAACGTCGACCTGAAGGCGGAGAAGTACTTCACATTCTTCGGCATGGATTATTCGGTGTTCCTGCAAGTGGACAACCTCTTCGACACGAAGAACGAATTGTCCGTGTACGCAAGTTCGGGACGGGCTCTGACGAATCTGGAGCAGACCTACAATGCGACGTTGTTCAACGATATACGGCGCCGCATCGCTCGAGGAGACGTGGGAATGATCCCCATCGCTTCGATCAACGACTACTATGCCTACGAAGGCCGATTGAGTTCTCCGCGCCTCGTCCGTCTCGGATTCACGGTGAACTTCTAACCGACGACCGAGAGCATGTGAATGACCATTCGAAAGTATGAGCCTATGAAGACCATGCGATTATTCATCCTGCTTGCCCTGCTCGGTGCAGGCGTGGTACCGACCTTCGCGCAGGAAGTGGACTGGAAAACCTTCGATCCAAAGAAGGTTTCCCAGGAGGAGATGAAACGAATCAACGACGCGATCGAACTGCGTCTTAACAGCTCTCTCAAGAAGACGGCGGGAGATCCGCGAGAGATCAAGAGCTGGATCATGCGCGGGAACAAGATCACGACGATCGTCTACAACTACGGCAACATCACGCGCCCGAACACGCTGGGCAACGTTGCCGACCTTGTGTGGAACCGGTTGGGATACGGGTTCGAATTCACGCCGCTCGTCGCAGCCGAGGTCGTCGATACGCGGGGCGACATCGTGCATATCATGGACGACGGGATGTGGCTCCAAACCCAGGGCGGCTACGCCCCCGACGGTTCGTTGAAGTGGGGATGGCTGCCAAAGGCCGGCTTTGCCGCTTCCGGTCAGGCGGACATCGCCGCCTGGAGTCAGCGTTCGCAGGTCGGCGGAGACCTGACTCGCAAGCCGACGCCGTGGCCGGAATCGTGGTACAATCCGGTGTTGGGCCGCTACGTGTGGCCGTCCTTCCTCGGCAATGACGCGACGACGCCGGATGAAGAGGTGTACTTCGTGTGCGACGACTACACGAATCAGAAATATCAATACTACCCCTTCCCGGACGACTCGACGAAGCGGGGACTCGGTCTCGACATGGAGGTGCGGTTCTTCCAATTCAACAATCCGCTCGCGGAAGACATCATCTTCCTGGTCTACCGCATTACAAACAAGAGCCCGAAGGCGCTCCCGAAGGTCTACTTCGGCATGCATGGCGATCCGCACGTTGGAGGGCCGAACGACTACGCGGATGACCGCGCATACTTCATCCCTCCCCTCGGCGAACTGGCCGATCCGTATCCACAGCGTGCGCGGAGCATGGTGTATGCGTGGGACGGCGGAACGAATGTCGGAGACAATGGGCTCACACCCGGCTACTTCGGTTTCAAGTTTCTCGAGAGCCCGTCCAACTCGGTCGATGGGATCGATGACGACGACGATGGTCTCATCGACGAGAGTCCGTCAAACGATGCGGGAGTGTACATCGACGGTACGTCGATCGGCGTGACCACCGGAATCGCCGACACTGCGAAGTATCGCGCACTCTATGGCGCTCCGAAGCCGCGATGGTCGGGCGACGAGGATGGCGACTGGGATCCGCTCAAAGACGACGTCGGACTTGACGGCATCCCCTTCACGGGAGACCAGGGAGAAGGCAACGGCCGTCCCGACATCGGCTACGATGCGAACGGGAACCTGACATCCGAGCCTAACTTTGGCATCCGTGACGTGCACGAGTCGGACCAGATCGGTTTGACAAGTTTCTGGGCTCTTCCGTACACGCAATCCATTCCCAACGTTCCGAAGAACGACGTCGGATACTGGCAGTATCTTTCTTCCGACAGCATCTCCATCGATCAGGAACTGCTCGCGACCGAGGGAGATAATATCTTCCTGTATGGCTCGGGACCGTTCGCGCTTGGACCGGGCGAGACACAACGCTTCTCCATCGCCCTCCTGATGGGGAGCAATTTGCAGGACCTGCTGCTGAATTCCGAGACCGCACAGCGCGTGCTTGAAGCCAACTACCGGTTTGCTCAACCGCCGCCGAAGCCGAACGTCACTGTCGTCCCGGGGGACGGGCGTGCGAACATCTTCTGGGATGACGTCGCGGAAACCTCCGTCGACCCGTTGACGGGCGTGAACGACTTCGAGGGATACAAGATCTATCGGAGCGAGGACCCGACGTTCGCAGACATCTACACCATCACGGATGCGAACGGCGTCCCCTTCCTGGCGAAGCCGCTCTCGCAAAACGGCGTTCTCGCGCAATTCGACCTTGTCAACACCTGGAGCGGATTGCATCCGGTCGAATATCTGGGCCGCGGCGTGAAGTATCAGCTCGGCACGAACACGGGCCTGGTCCACCAATACGTGGACTCCAGCGTCACCAACGGCAAGACTTATTACTACGCCGTCGTCTCATACGACCGAGGATTCGATTCGCTCAGCATCCAGCTACCGCCGACCGAATCGCAGGCCGTCATTGACGTCGACGCGATCACGGGGGAATTGACCTTCGACGTGAACACCGCCGCGGTGACGCCGAATCCCCCCGCATCCGGTTTCAGCATGCCGACCGTCGGCACGCGCGCGACACGGGTAAGCGGCATCTCGACCGGAGCGATCGTGCCGAAGATCCTCGATCCCTACGTGGTGCGTGACGGTGAGACCTACACGGTCGACTTCGTGACGAACGGGAGCGGAGTGGCGTACAACGTTCGACCGAACACGTACGTGGAGGAGGAATTCACCGGACGCGACACAAGCCTGGTGAATCTCAGCCGGAAGAACATCATCGTCGACAGTGTCACGGTCTACACATCAACGGGCGCGGTCGTTGACCCGGCTTCTTATTTCGTTGACGGCGAGAAGGGACGAATCCGGGGCATCGTCCCCGGTGCTCTGGCGCCGGACGGCCTCTACAAGATCCGCTATGTCTACAACGCGGTGAACCGCAGCACGATGCTGAACAATGAAGACAAGAATCCGGTCTTCGATGGCGTTCGGGTTTACGTTCAGAATCAAGCGCTGGCGATCGATCCGTCGACGAGCGGTTGGATCAGCGTGAACAACACGAACCTCGGCACACTGGTCGCCGTGCCCGTGGCGCTGAATCCCCCCAGCAATCCTTCGTATACACCGCAAGCGGTTGACTGGGAAATCCGCTGGGGCCGCACCGACACGCTTCCGAACGGCAAGTGGGCGTATCCGCTCGACACACTGATCAACAATCTGGGCCGGAAGGTCGTACAGGTGCCGTTCAAGATCTACAACATGACGAACAACCTTCAATTCCGCGGCTTCGTCAACAATGCCCTCACCGACAGCATCTGGCGAGCGGGTCGGGAGATCGTCATTCTCTCGAGCGCAAACCCGATCAGAACGTACATGGGCGTCACATTCAGTACGCCCCCGGCCGGAACGCCGATCGTCTATCCCGCGGAAGGAAACATCTTCAGCGCGAAAACGTCGAAGCCGTTCGCCGTCGGAGATCAATACGTCTTCAGTACGACGGGCATGAAGTAC
>JALONE010000239.1 GCA_025455125.1 Bacteroidota bacterium | reverse complement strand
TGTACGGCTATTCACGCGCACTTCAGCGAGTTGTCCGCTTCCGTCGTTGACCTTGTAGTTCGTTCCGGTTCCAGAGACGATCGCCCAATTCGTGGCAGGAGAACCGTTGTAGGTGACTGCGGTGATGCTGTTTATGCGCACAAGGCGACCTTCGTACGGTTCATCGGCACCCTGGGCATTGATTTGCGCTGCGGTGACAACGAGCGTGTCAAAGGACTTCCCTTCGCTGACCTTCTCAAGGAGCGCTGCAGGAACGAGCTCGAACAACTCATTGTAAGGAGCGACGAGACCAAGCACGATGATCTCATCTCCGCGTTGAACGCTGTCCGCAACGGACGCGTCGTAAACGGCAAGCCCGCCTGTTGTATCCTGAAGATATGCGGGGATACCGAATTCATTGGAAGCGGTGACGACACCTTTTACGACCGCCCACTTCCCAAGCAACGTATGCATGCCGTTCGCTTCTTTCCGCTTTACCATACGGATGTCGCGCGGCGTTCCGTAGACGAGCGTTTGCGGTTGAACGGAGATGGGGAGGTATGTTTGTCCATCAATGCTCGTTTGGATCGCAAGGCTGAATTCATCTGTTGTATCATCAGCGGTGATCCCGGGAATTCGGACGTATTGAGTGTCGCTGCTGGTGATCGAGAAGCCGCTGATGGTCAATGTGTCGCCGCTGGCTTGGAATGTCGCCCCCTGAGAGATCTCCAAGTTGCTGAGCGTCCAATGGAATGGCCCGGGCTTGATCAGCCGATAGGCCCGGAGCGAATCCGCTGTCGGGGCGATGACTATTTCTAATGTGGTCGGTTGATCATACTTCCAAATTGACGGGGAAATGCGCGCGGTCCCTTGGCCGGTCGCTGGAGGAGTAGTATCATAATAGAGTTCAACGAACTCGTTGGCGAATGCCGTTGCATCCGAGAATTCACTGATGACCAGCTTGCCGGAGTTCGTATTCGTCATACCGGAGCCAGGCGTCGCATTGGACGTTGTCGAGGAGGAAGTGCGGGACCATGATGTCTCCAGGGATGCGCTCGCGTTGGCATCCAAACGTCGTACGTTCTCTCCACCTGCTCCGGGAAGCGAGACTGTGGGGCCGTCCAGAACGGCATCGACAGCATTCCGGAGCGTAAAGTTCTCGCTGCCATTTATCTTCGGGGCAACTCCGCTGACATCCGCCGTATTGAAAAAGAGGGTGCTTGCTGGTAGTGTCAATCCCCAGAACGTCTCAAATGACGTCCTGCTGGCATTCCGGGCGATGATGACATATCCGCCTGCGGGAATAGTCGTTCCTGCAGGCACAACGAATGTCTGCGTTGCGTTTGCTTGGACGACCTTGTAGCCTGAAATGTCCAGACCCTGCGTGAGGCTTGGCTGGATGGTTACGATTGTGAGGAAGATCAGAAAGAGCATTCGCATTTGAGCAGCTTTCATGAAGAGTGAGGTGATTGATAAAATATAGACAATAATATCGAGGGGCGGAAGGAAATCGCCATCAAGAATTGGAAAACCCTCAAACCTTGGGTACATTCATTGAGAACATCGTTAGACAATTCTTATGACTCGAGTCGCAGCCGGCATCATCGAACGGAATGGAAGATATCTCGTCTGTCAACGCAAGAAGGGGGGACGGTACGAGTTCAAGTGGGAATTTCCCGGCGGGAAACTCGAGCCCGGCGAAACGGTCGAGCAGTGTCTTCGCCGCGAACTGCATGAGGAACTTGCGATCGATATCGCGCACATCGAACCGTACGAAACGCGCACGACATTCTATGAAAACGGCGGCGATTTCGAGGTTGTATTTTGTCGCGTGAATGGATTCTCCGGCGAGCCGAAGAATATCGTCTTCCAGGAGATCCGTTGGGCCTCCGCGGAAGAGATGACGCAGCTCGATTTCCTCGAAGGGAACAAGCCGATCGTCGAACGACTGCGCGGACAGGGCTGATGCGCAGGACGCATACGGACAAGCACTACGTCGCGCTGATTCAACGTCGACTGCTCCGCTGGTACCGCCGGCATGCCCGCCCGCTTCCGTGGCGGCGAACGAAGAATCCGTATCGCATCCTCGTGTCCGAGGTGATGCTGCAGCAGACGCAAGTGAGCCGTGTGCTACAGAAGTACCCGGATTTCCTTCGCCGGTTCCCGACGCTCCAACGGCTCGCGGCATCCTCGCCCGCGGACGTCATCCGCGCCTGGCAGGGAATGGGCTACAACAACCGCGCGCTCAATCTGCATCGGCTTGCCCGACTGGCGGCGGAACGATATCATGGAAGGTTGCCCGGAACGCCGGATGACCTGATCGGTCTTCCTGGGATCGGTCGCTATACCGCAAATGCAGTCGCATGCTTCGCCTTCGGCGCGTCGGTTGCGACCGTCGACACCAATGTCCGGCGCGTGCTCTCGCGCGTGTTCCCAGCGAGGCTGAACGCTGATCCATGGCTCGTTGCCGAGCGGGTGCTCCCCAAGCGGTCCGCCTATGACTGGAACCAGGGCTTGATGGAGTTGGGCGCGCTCATCTGCACAGCGAAAGATCCGGCCTGCGGAGAATGTCCGCTCGTCGTGCACTGTCCGAGCGCTCACAGGATCGTTCCTGCTCTTCGCGTGAAATCGACAGAGCGAACGCGTCGTAGCGTGCCGGACCGTATCTATCGTGGCCGTGTTGTCGAAGTACTTCGGTCATCGCGTCGTTCGGTCTCGATCATCTCCCTTCGGAAATCCGTGATTCCGGACCTTGCATCATCAGAGCGAAAGTGGTTTGCTCAAATACTCGATCGGTTGGAGCGTGATGGGATGATTCGCGTTACACGGAAGAACGGGGACCTGCGCGTCTCATTACCGGAATGACAAGCACAAATCGAATAGCGCTTTCTCTTCTCCATCAAGAACGGGAAGGGGAGATCCGTGGACGTCTCGCGGAGTTCTCAGCTGTTCCCGAGGCTGAGTACTTTTATGAGTTGGTGTATTGTCTGCTCACACCGCAATCGAGCGCGAGGAATGCCGACGCCGTGGTACATGCTCTCAAAGAAAGCGACTTTGAACATCAACCGATCGATCCGGAACCGATTCTCCGTTCGCGCGAACATTACATTCGGTTTCATCGGACAAAGTCAGGGCATCTCCTTCGCCTCAAGCAGGAATATGCGGAGGTTCTCGACAAGATTGCGGGGGAGAAGTCCGCACAGAACTTACGGGATTGGCTTGCAGAGAATGTGAAGGGTCTTGGCTTGAAGGAAGCGACGCATTTTCTGCGGAATATCGGCCGCAACGATGACCTGGCGATCCTCGACCGCCACATTCTCCGCAATCTCGTTCGCCAAGGAGTGATCCGCGGAATACCGAAGACCCTGACGAAGAAGCATTACCTCCGGATCGAGAAACGCTTCCAACTCTTCGCATCCGAGCTCAAGATACAGATCAACGAACTCGATCTCCTCTTCTGGAGCATGGAAACCGGGGAGGTGAGGAAATGAAGCCCAGAGCCCGGAGCATGGAGGAGAAGTCAAAAGTCAGAAGTCAAAAGGCAAAAGAGTTGGCCCGTGAAGGCGATACCACGCCAACTCTTTTGACTTACGATTTTTGACTTCAGCACCGGCTCACGGCTCGAGGCTCAACTTCACCAGGCTCATCATTCAACTGACCCCTGACAACTGATGACTGACCACTGCTTCCT
>JALONE010000238.1 GCA_025455125.1 Bacteroidota bacterium | reverse complement strand
CCGGGGAACGCGCCGAAACAACTGGAACGAACCGGAGACATCGAACACTTGCCGATACGAAAGAAGGCGATAGCGACAGTCCGGGTCCTGATAGTAGGTGAACACGTCTTCCAGGAGCGACACGTTCCGATCGTCGCGCATGTTCCACGGGATCTTGAAGCGCATCGAACGACCGGCATCGAGGCGGAGCACGTTGGTCCCCGGATTCACATTCCCGCCCGACCATCGATACGACCAATCAACGGGAATCGTTGACCGCGAGGAATCAGGTCCACGATGGGTGAGCACGATGGCGCCTTCAGCGACCAGCGTGTCCTCAATCGTTTCGTCGTACGTGTTGAACACTTCGAGCATGAGCTGAACAGTGTTGTTTTCTTCGACGTACGTATAGATGAAGGATGCCTGAATCCTGAGTGCTTTCGAAGGATCGCTCCGGGGCGGGAGCAGTTCATCACACGATGGGATGAGGAGAATCGTGAGCACTCCCGCGGAAGCCAGGAAGAACCGAAGGAGCAGAACGCCGATGGCTGTTCGCGGCAGTTCCACGCTCTCAGCGCTCCGGTTTCATTTGTGGGAAGAAGATGACATCGCGGATGGAATCCTGGTCGGTCAACAGCATGGTCAGGCGATCGATCCCGATGCCCAAGCCCGCGGTGGGAGGCATGCCGTACTCGAGCGCGCGGAGATAATCCTCATCCAAGACCTGCGCCTCGTCATCGCCCTGCGCACGCAACTGCATCTGTTCCTCGAACCGCGCCCGCTGATCGAGCGGGTCGTTCAATTCGGAGAATGCGTTGCACAGCTCTTTTCCGTTCACGATCGCTTCAAACCGTTCGACCAGTCCCCGTTCGCTTCGATGCTTCTTCGCCAGAGGAGACATCTCGACCGGATAATCCGTGATGAACGTCGGTTGGATGAGCTGATATTCCACCTTCTCGCCGAAGATCTCATCGATGATCGCGCCGATACCCAGCCCTGGTTCGACATCGACCTGCAGTTCTTTGGCGATGACGCGAAGCGCATGCTCGTCCTTGCCGCGAAGGTCCTTCCCCGTATATTCCCGGATCGCATCGAACATCGAGATGCGCCGCCATGGAGGCGTCAGATCGATCTGCTTGCCTGCGTAGGTAATGACGGCAGAGCCAGCCACCGTCTTTGCGATCTCGCTGATCATCTGCTCGACGAGTTCCATCATCCACCGGTAGTCGCGGTAGGCGACGTACAGTTCCATCATGGTGAATTCGGGATTGTGCGTCCGGTCCATGCCCTCGTTCCGGAAGTCCTTTGATATCTCGTAGACGCCGTCGAACCCTCCGACGATCAATCGCTTCAAGTAGAGTTCGTCCGCGATGCGCAGGAAGAGTTCCACGTCCAGCGCGTTGTGATGCGTCGTGAACGGACGGGCCGACGCGCCGCCGTAGACCGGTTGCAGTACGGGCGTTTCCACTTCCACATAGTTGCGCGCATCGAGGAACCCCCGCATCGTCGACAGGATCTTCGCCCGCTTGAGGAAGACCTCGCGGACAGACGGATTGACGACGAGATCGACGTAGCGCTGCCGGTAGCGAAGCTCCTTGTCGGACAACGGATCGTAGACGACCTTGTTCCCGTGCTCGTCGATGCGTTCCTTCACAACCGGGAGCGGGCGGAGCGATTTGGAAAGCAGCACAAACTCGCGCGCATGGATGGAGATCTCCCCCATGCGTGTGCGGAAGACAAAGCCCCGAACGCCGACGATGTCGCCGATATCGATGAGCTTGAACGCGTCGTAGACCGGGCCGAGATCGTCGCGCTTCAGATAGGCCTGGATGCGCCCCGACGAATCCTGGATATGGCAGAACGAGGCCTTCCCCATCCGGCGGATGGACATGATCCTTCCCGCGATGGCGACGGTCCGCTCCGGTGCGTCTTCTCGAAATGAGTGGATGATCTCGGCCGCGAATGCATCGCGATCGAATTCATGCGGGTAGGGTTCGATGCCGAGCTTCTTCAGCTCCTCCAACTCCTCGCGCCTGCGGCGCATCAGGAGATTGAGTTCCTCTTGCTCTGTGGGTTGATTTGCGGGTGCGGCGTCGGATGCGTTGGTTTGGTGATCAGACATGATGTGCTTCTGCTCCAGGGCTACGGCACAACAGCGCCGGCCGGGTATGCGGGGAGGTTCAGTCGGTCGGGCGCCGTCCGGTTGCTCAGCGCCGTCAATTCGTACAAGCGGTCGGCATGTTGCGGACCCACCTGGTCCCACGAGAATCGCCACTCCCAGTTGCCGTCGGTCGTTCCCGGGAAATTCATCCGGCCGCTCGTATCGAGCCCGAGGATATCCTGGAACGGGAGAATCGCGGTATCCGCCACGGAGAGTTCAGCCGCCCGGATGAGATCCCAGTGGATCTCGCTTCCCTCCGTGCGCATGTAGCGTTTCACGAACTCGCGTTCCCGCTCCGTCGCTGTGGCGAACCATCCGATCGATGTGTCGTTATCGTGCGTGCCAGAATAGACGACGCAGTTCGGGTCGTACGTATGCGGCAGGAACTCATTGTCGACGCCGGCGGCGAACGCGAACTGCAGAATCTTCATTCCCGGAAATTCGAATTGCGTCCGCAGTGCGACGACTTCGGGGGTAATCACCCCGAGATCCTCGGCGATGATCGGAAGCTTGCCCAATTTGCGCTGTACGGTCTTGAAGAGGTCTGCGTCCGGTCCCTTCACCCACTTGCCGTGTTCTGCTGTCTTGTGTGCCGCCGGGATCTCCCAATAAGCTTCGAAGCCTCGGAAATGGTCGATGCGAAGGATGTCAAAGAACTTCAGGGTTGACCGGAAGCGATCGATCCACCATGCATATTTCTGTTCCTTCATCACGTTCCACCGGTACAATGGATTGCCCCATCGCTGGCCGGTCTCGCTGAAATAATCCGGCGGCACACCGGCAACGATGGTGGGATTGCCGTCCCGATCGAGGAAGAAGTCGCCGGGATGTGACCACACATCGGAGCTATGATGCGCAACAAAGATCGGGATGTCCCCCATAAGCCGGATGTTGCGGTCGTTCGCGTATTTCTTCAGACTCGCCCACTGGCGGGAAACGCACCATTGCGTGAACCGATGAAACTCGATTTCCTTCTGGAGCTCGATTCGCGCGGCTGCAAGCGCCGCGGGATCCCGGTGAACGAGCTTCTTGTCCCAGGTCGTCCAGAGACGGCGATCGTTCTTGTCGTTGAGCGATTGGAACAACGCATAATCATCCAACCACGATGCATTCGCCTTGCAGAAGGCGGCGTACTCGCTCTTCTCCGGCGCGGTGCCCGCTGTAAAGAACCGGTCTGCGGCCTTCCGCAAGGCTGCCATACGAAAGGGTTCGGCGGCGGCATAGTCGACGTGGTCCGTCGGAAGAGCGGGGGCTTGCAGCTCTGCTTCCGTCAACCAGTTATGCGACTTTAATTCCAAGAGGTCGATCAGGAGCGGACTGCCGGCGAACGCGGACAGACTCATGTACGGCGAATTGGCCAATCCGACCGGACCGATGGGGAGCATTTGCCAGACTGTCTGACCCGCGACCACCATCCAGTCAATGAAATGGTACGCCGCCGGGCCCAGATCACCTGATCCGTACGGACCCGGCAACGAGGTCGGATGGAGTAAGATTCCGCTGCTTCGTGGAAACCGCATATCCTGCTCTGCTCCCTTCT
>JALONE010000237.1 GCA_025455125.1 Bacteroidota bacterium | reverse complement strand
GCTGCTCACGTGGATAGAACGATTCCCCGGCATCACGATCAAGTACATCACGGTGAACGACCTCTGATCCATTTGAACTCGCATATTACATTTTCCATATCCCATTTGCTATATCCCATATCCCATTTCCCATCTCACATCTCACATTTTCCATATCCCAAATCTCCCAATCCCCCATGCCCCCTTCCCTCCCATCTCTTCCCTTTGAGCGCCTTGTGTTTGCCAACGGCCTCCAGCTCATTCTCCATATCGACCGAAAGTTGCCGATCGTCCACGTGAATCAGTGGTATCATGTCGGCTCGAAGAACGAACGGCCAGGTCGGACGGGATTCGCGCATTTGTTCGAACATCTGATGTTCGAGGGATCGAAGAATGCGCCCGGCGGCTATTTCTCCTTTGTGGAAAAAGCCGGAGCGAACCTTCGCGAGGGAGGCGTCAACGGAACGACGAGCGAGGACCGGACGAATTACTTCGCCACCGTTCCATCGGGGAATCTCGAGTATCTCCTCTGGCTTGAGTCGGACCGTCTGGCGACGGTGGGGGATTACCTCACGCAGGAAAATCTTGATGCTCAGCGGGAAGTAGTGCGGAACGAGCGACGGCAAACGCTGGAGAATCAGCCGTACGGACGGGCGTTCAAGACGATCGTCGAGAATTTGTTCCCGACGGGACATCCATACTCCTGGCCGGTCATCGGAAGTCATGAGGATCTCATTGCGGCGACACTGAGCGATGTCAAGGAGTTCTTCCACACTTTCTACACGCCGAACAACCTTTCGCTGTGCATCGCCGGCGACTTTGATCGTGGCGAGGCCGTGCGACTCGCGGAGAGATATTTTGGGACAATCGAGCCCGGTCCGGTGCTCACGCGGCCGAAGCTCTGGCGGACCACACTGAGCGGCGAACGGATACTGGAATTGACCGATCGCGTCCCGCAAGAACGGATTTACATCGTCTGGCCCGGCGTTGAATACTTCCATCCCGACCAAGCCCCGCTCGAGCTTGCATCCCTGATCCTGAGCGACGGGCTGGCCGCACGCCTCGGTCGCGCGCTCGTTTACGAGAAGCAGCTATGCAGCAACGTGAGTTCGTTCAATGACAGTTCGGAGATCGCAGGACTCTTCATGGTCATTGCGACCATACGGCCAGGGATAGACCGGGGTCGGGTAGAGGTCACGATCGCGTCTGAGCTGTCAAAGCTTGCGCGAACCGGTCCGACGGAGAATGAACTGAAGCGGGCGAAGTCCAAATGGGAATTCGACTTCATCTCGGGACTGGAGCGCATCGGTGGATTCGGCGGAAAGGCCGACCGCCTGAACGCGTTCAACACCTATCTCGGCGATCCGGGAATGACGCCGGAACTTATGCGGCGCTATCAGCGCGTGCGCGTTGCGGACGTCAAGCGCGTTGCGGCGAGGTGGTTGGATACGCACGACAGGCTGATTGTCCGGTTCATGCCGGAACGCTCAGCAAAACCGACGATTTCGGCACCAGATCGCACGGCGACGCCGGCATTCGGTGCAGACCGGACACTCGACCTCCCCGAGGTTCAGACGACCAGGCTGCCGAACGGGCTCGCGCTGTATGTCGTCGAACGCAATGACCTGCCGAAGGTCGTTGTGAGCTTGAACGTCCGTGCCGGGAGCGTGCTGGACCCGGAAGGGAAATCCGGGACGGCGCACCTGGTCGTCTCGACGATCGATCGAGGGACAAAGACGAAGAGCGCCTTGCAGATCGAGGAGGCGTACGGAAATCTCGGGACAGCCCTTGGGGGAGCGACGGCGCGGGAGTTCTCCTCGCTTTCCTTCGATGTGCTGAAGAAGAACCTCGATCCGGCGATGCGTCTGTTATCGGAAGTGGTACTGCATCCTCAGTTTCCGAAAGATGAGTATGCGCGCGAACGCCAGATCCATCTTGATTCGTTGAAACAGGAAGAAAGCAATCCCGGAGCGCTCGCAGGGCGGCTCAGGCTCCTGCTGACATTCGGCGAAACGCATCCCTATGGTCGTCCAAGCCGCGGGTTGCCGTCGAGCATCATCGCAATCGAGCGAAATGATATTGCGGAGTTCCATCGGCAACACTGGATACCGCAGGATGGCGCGCTGATCATGACCGGCGCCATCTCACTCAAGGAAGCGGAGACGATTGCGAAGCGACACTTGGGATCGTGGAGGGGGAAGCGCGTGCAGCCGCGAGAGATCGGAGCTGTAGACGCGAATGCCCTGAAGCGAGTGTACCTTGCGGATCGTCCAGAGTCGGCGCAGACGGTCATCTCGCAGATGAATCGCATCCCTGGAAGGGGAACGAACGACTACTATGCATTGCGTCTGGCGGACGCGGTCTGGGGCGGCGGCGGATTCATGACGCGATTGAATCTCAACCTGCGGGAGGACAAGGGATATTCGTACGGCGTCTTCTCGGGCATGGCGCTCTTTTCCGAGGCGGGACTCTGGTTCAGCAGCGGCAGCGTGCAGACGGACAAGACGAAGGAATCGCTGATCGAACTGCAGAAGGAGCTTGCAGACCTCGGCGGTGCGCGGCCCATCACCGCAGAGGAACTCCAGCGTGCCCGGGTGACACGCCTGCGCGGATACGCGCAGCAATTCGAATCGCTCGCGCGCATCGCAGGACAAGTTGCGGAACTCTGGCTCTTCGGTCTGGCGTTGGATGAATGGGAGCGGGAACTGATCGCGATCGGAAATGTCTCACTCGAAGAAGTGAATCGCGCGGCGGCAACATATGCGGTCGAACGTCAGGCGAGCATGCTGCTCATCGGAGATCGAGCAAAGATCGAACCGCAACTGCGTGAGGCCGGATTCAATGAGATCATTGTCATTGATGAGGAAGGCCGACACCGATCGTAGCCGTGCCGGTTAAACGGAATCCGATGGTCGTGCGTCAAAGAAATTAGTCTACACAAACACTCAACCTGGAGAGAGGCAATGAGAGGAAACATCGTGCTGTTAATGATCGCTGCCGTCGCAATGACAGCGGGAGCGCAGGAACAAGTGACACCGCAGGAGAAGAAGGAGATCCGGAAGGACACGCGAGAGGTTCGTCAGGACCGCCGGGAAGTCCGTCAGGAAGGCCGTGAGGTTGCGCGTGATCGACGTGAAGTACGCCATGACGCTGCGGAAGTCCAGAAGAGCGCGAAAGACCTGAAGGAAGCGAAGCAGTCCGGCGACGCAAAGGAGATCAAGGAAGCGAAGAAGGAACTGGGGAAGGACATGCACGAGATGTCGAAGGACAAGCGTGATCTTCGTCAGGATCGTCGGAATTTGCGCCAGGACAAGCGCGAGCTGAAGCAGGACAAGCGCGAACGGCGGCAGGATGTGCGGGAGGCGAAGAAGGAAGGGGGGAAAGGGTAGAGGATTGTTGCCCGGGGATTTATCCGGGGATTTATCCGGGACGTTTCGATGATGTCTGGGATGGCACGCTAGGTCATCCCGGGAAGCCTTCCCGGGTTGACCCAAAGAAGGAGCCCTCGAAAGAGGGCTCTTTTTTTCTTGATAACAAGTATTTAATCTTAGCCTATTGACTATACGTGCAACTTATTGTTATACTTATACGTATTCACTGACTTATAGTCATTAAATGTAGGACCGTTAAAATGGGCATTCTTGAGCGAAAAGAGAGGGAGAAGGAGCATCGAAAGGAAGAAATTCTCGATGCGGCCCAGAAGGTGTTCT
>JALONE010000236.1 GCA_025455125.1 Bacteroidota bacterium | reverse complement strand
GGATTGAGTTGATTCCGACATTCTTCTTCTCCTTCGTTAAGGTAGTTTTACAGGCTCTGCCGCACGCCGAAGCCGGTCCATGAGGGTTGCCCCGATCCCGGCTTCGTCACATTCCTCGGCGATGATGAGATCAATACCCAAGTCATCAAACAACCGAAATGATGCATAGAGTTTCCGCGCAAGTTCTTGGATCGTCGCGAATGCGATCACGCGCACATTCTGCTCCGACTCCCCCACATCGATCGAATGACAAAGCACGCCGCATCTCAAGCTTTGACGGCGCGCCTGTTCCAGCATAGCCAACATTGCACCTCGGTCACCCCGCGGAATGAGACTGACCCGGGAACGCGGTGCGTAATGACGGTGGCGCATTCCTGGTGACCGACGCTCCAGTTCCGGAGTCCCGACAGCGATCGTGCCGATGACCCGCTCGATCTCCTCCTCAGTCAGCGCCCCTCTTCGCAACATGGCCGGCGTAGCTGTCGTCACGTCGATCACGGTAGACTCAAGACCATATTCCGTGACGCCCCCTTCCAGAACGAACTCGATCTTGCCGGAGAGGTCCTGGAGCACGTGTTGCGCGGAAGTCGGGCTCGGACGTCCTGAGATATTCGCGCTTGGTCCGACGATTCCCCCATCGAAGGCCTTCAAGAGGGCGAGAGCCGCCGGATGCCGCGGCATTCGGATTGCGACCGTATCCAGGCCCGCGGTCACGACATCCGGAACGAGGTCATTCCGCTCCATGACGAGCGTCAGCGGTCCCGGCCAGAAATGTTCCGCCAACGCGATGGCGGGCTGAGGCATTTCACTCACGAATCGCTCGACCCCCTTCTGGTCTCCCACATGCACGATGAGCGGATTATCGGCTGGACGACCCTTCACTGCAAACACGCGGCCGACGGCTTCCGGATTCAGTGCATCTGCACCGAGGCCGTAGACTGTCTCGGTCGGAAACGCGACCAAGCCTCCGCCGCGCAGACAATCGACTGCGCGTTCAAGATCTTCACGAATATTCGGATCAAGCAGATGGGTTGTCACAGGAGAAGCCGTTCGTTCGCCGTTCAGCGCTCCAATTTCGTCAACACGCGTTCAATCTCTGCGCTCCAAAGGATGTACGCCGCTGCGGTCAAATGGACGCCGTCGAAGGTGTAGTCATCCTTCAGGACCTCACCTTTCGACAGGACCGCGTTCAGATCGATGTACTCGATCTGTTGCTGCGCACAGTACGAACGCAGAAATGTATTCAGTGTGGTCACGTCCGGATTCTTTTCACTCGCCCGCTTCCACTTCGGAGAGACATAGAGTGTCGACTGGACCACCGGCACGATTCCTTCATCGGTCAACACGTTCAGGATCTTCCGGTAATTCGCCATCACGCTATCGAGCGGAATATCCGAGAAGATGTCGTTGATGCCCCCCATGACAAAGCAGTACTTGGGCTTCAGCCGAACAACATCGTCAAGTCGTGCGAGAAATCCATACGTATTGTCTCCTCCGATCCCGCGATTGACGACATCGGGGCGTCCGAGCAATTCCGACCAGTTCGCCCCATACGTGATCGAGTTGCCCAGCATGACGATCGATGCGTCGTGCGTCTTGTATGCCTGGTGCAGTTGGCGCTGCAGATGATAGACGCGATTGCGGAGATGCAGCGTGTCGTACTGTGCCGAGCCGATCTGCGACCCGAACAGGATCAGCGATGCAACGACGATCCCTTTCACGTGCGTTTCCTCCCGCTTGACTTGGGCTTCCGTTGGGGCTTCTTCGCCATGGTCCGACTGCGTATCTTCCGTCGTCGTTGCGTTGGCTCTGGCTCTGCCATCCTTGGGGCTGATTGAATGATCTGTGTGAACGAGGGCTCCGCAGGAGAGATCATCGCCGGCAGAGGTGCCACGGAAGGCTCAGGCACCGAGGAGGCCTTGGCGGAGTTCCACAGCACGACTGCTGAGCCGTAGTTCCAGACACGGATTCCCGAACGCACCAGCATGATGAGTTCGAACACCACGAACGTCGCGGCAATCATCAAACGCGAATCCACGGAAATCTGGTCATCGATGATCCAGTGCAACCACACCATGAGGAGCGTGCCTCCTGCCAGAAGCGCGTGCATGGAAGCGGCGGGCAGCACATGCCTGAGATGGAAGGCGGCACCGCGAAAATAGGATTTGAAGGCCGACCGATCACCATTCATGACGATGTGAACGCGGCCATAGTCCCCCCAGGCCAGCAAGAGGTAGAACACGATCACTCCGAGTGCACCGAACGTATACAGGGCGTTGATGATCGATGTTTCCCGTTCTGCGTTCTGCACGAATCCTTGAACGACAACCGCCGCAGCGACCACCATGATCCCTCCCGCGACAAGGATGAGGACCGCCTCCACGAGCATCAGCCGTAAGAACCGTCCCGCGTACTCGCCTCCAGCACTGAGGATGGCCCGGATGGTTCTTGGCATCGCTGGGTCTGCCGCTGCCCGAATGATCCCTCCGCCCACAAGCGCCACCGCGAGTGCGTGCAGGAGGAGCATTGCCAGCACACCGCTGACCACAGCCTGTGTCACACCGGGATTCTTCTGAATGACCTCCGTGATGACCGTGAAGTCGAATCCCTCCATCAGCTGTTCCGAAAACAGCGACGATTGCACCGTCTTGTCCCATTGCCCGCGCACGAGCATCGACACCGGCAGGGCGCTGATCGCGCTAAGAAGGGCGAGCAGGACGATCGCACGCCACGCCCGAGCGGTTGCCAAGAATCCATCGTGGATCATTCGAAGGAGAATCATCGATCACTCCCGCTTTGATTTCGATTAGAACAACATCATCATGGAAAAGAGATTCTGCACCCACTGGAACACTTTCCACGCCACGCGGGACGAGGAGACTGGATCCGGGGATACCGTCATACTGTTGTTCAACAGGCTGATGTCCAAAGGGATCTTCTTGTGCGGGTCAATTGTGACCTCGGTGACGGGTGCCGCATGTGTGTACGTGTACCGTTTCCATCGTTCCTGCCCATCCCAAGAGTCCGTGCGCGTCGAACCATCCTCAAATGTCACGCGGAATTCCACGGGAAGTCGTATGCCCCCTTTGCGGGCAAGGATCACAACGGATTCGTACGGCCCGCGTCGGCCAGTGCCGGTCAACACTGAATCTTCGAATCGGCCCCGCTTTGATCGTTGCGGAGAACTGCTGATATTCGCGACGGCATAATCACAGATCTCCGTGCCATGAAGCGTTTGATCGAAGTACCAATCCATACCTTCGCTGAAGCGATCACGAAGGCGGCTCGAGACGACTTCATTCACGACCGCTCGTAAATCTCGCTCACATGGATGCTTGAACTTCCACCGCATGAAGAAAGTCTTCATGATCTCATCCATCACTTCACGGCCGACCAGTCCTTCGAGCGTTGCCAACACAACCGCCGTCTTCGCATATGAAAGAGTACTGTAGCTCCCGGGTGCCATGTTCCAGGGAAGCGTTGCAATGGGGGAATTGCTCGGGTACTTCATGCCGGTGTATTGCAGCCGCGTCTGCTCTTCGTCGCCAATGCGAATTCCCCAGAGGTCGAGCGTGGATGTCTGCTTGCCGTACGCCCAGGACATGATCCGCCCCTCCGAATACTGATTGACTCCCTCATCCAGCCACGCTTCCTCGAACTCGTTGCTCCCGATCATACCGTACCAGTATTGG
>JALONE010000235.1 GCA_025455125.1 Bacteroidota bacterium | reverse complement strand
TTCGAAGAATCAGCGACCTTCCACAAAGTCGCGTGACGATCGTTGGAAATGTTACGAATGAAGGTCGATATGAATGGCGTCCCGGAATGCGGGTTGCCGATGCCCTGCGAGCAGCGGATAGCCTCAAACCGAATACGTTCATGGAGCGAGGGAGCATATTCCGCGTATTGCCGAATCTCCGCCGAGAGGTGATAGCGTTCAATCCGCGCCGGGCCTTCGCCGGGGATTCGGCGGAGAATCTGCTCTTGAAGAACGAAGACGAACTCCACCTGTATACAGAAAGCCAGTTCTTTCCTGAACACATGGCGTACGTCTGGGGAGCCGTTCGCGCACCCGGTTCGTACCCACGTAACGAGAAAATGAGCGTCGCAGACCTCGTCGTGCTTGCGGGAGGATTGCGGGAGGATGCGGTGTATTCAGGCTGGGAATTATCTCGTATGGAAACGACGAAGGTGGGCGTTTTCAGCAAAGTGATCAAGCTGTCTGTGGGCCGCGAGTTCTGGACCGACAGTTCTGCTGGGACTCTTCTCTCTGATCTCGACGTGCTGAATATCCCGAGTGATCCGCGGTATTCCACACCAAAGACCATTCGTGTCAGCGGCTACGTGATGTACCCTGGAACATACACGATCCGCTTTGAAGGAGAGCGGATCACAGATATTCTCGCTCGGGCGGGCGGACTTCGGCCGGGGGCATACCTCGAAGGGTCCCGATACTTTCGCCGATTGAACGGTGCTGGTCAGATCCCGATCGATTTTGACCGAGCAATTGCAGACCCGGCCTCTGAGTCCAACATCGCGATAAAGGATGGCGATTCCTTGAGCATCGCCCAGATCGAGAACGTGGTCTACATTCGAGGGGAAGTCTTCACGCCGATGGCGGTGTTGCACGAGGCTGGTGGAAGCCTTGCGCACTATCTGCAGCAAGCCGGAGGACTAAAGGAATCGGCCGATGAGGACAGGGTATTTGTCATCCTGCCCAATGGCCGTAAGTGGGAACCAGGATGGTTCATTGTCCCGGATCCTGACATCCTTCCTGGAAGCATCATCCATGTTCCTGCTGTACCGGAAAAGGAAGACAATTCCTTGCCCGTGCTGAGGGACTGGGCGACGATCGCCCTGAGCATCGCGACGATGGCGGTTGCACTCGTGCAGGTGACGCGATGACGATGGATGCACAACAACGAGACAGGAATCAGCAGCCTGGCGCGCGCGCGCAGGACCGTTCTGCCGTCGATGCGCTTCTTCGCCTGATCGGGATCTGGAAATCTGTGCGTGCGGAATGGAAGCGTATCGTGGTGACGACCCTCGGAGTGACACTCGTTGTCACCGCCTTGGCGTTCCTCATGGGGAACCGATACGAGTCGACGCTAATTATCCTGCCGGAGCCGGAGAAGGGCAAGTTAGGGGGATTGGCTGGTCTTTCAGAATTGGCCGCGTTGGCCGGAGTGAATCTCGGCGACCCGAGTCTGATCAAACTCTACCCAGCAATGTTGCGGAGCGAGTCGATCCTGCTTCCGGTTGTGCAGCATCGGTACACGGTGGACGATGATTCTGCGGGTCTGACTCTGATCGACTACTGGAAGATCGACGGACAATCGGAAGCGAGGAAGCGGGAGCTTGGGCTCTTGCGGCTCCGAGAAGAATTGCAGATCAGTGCGGATGCACGAACGTCCGTGCTGACGATCAAACTCGAAAGCTCGAACGCACAGCTTTCCGCGGATGTGTTGAATCGTCTTGCTACAGAACTTGATTTCTTCATCCGAAACAAGCGAACGACGACGGCATCTCAGCAGCGGAAGTGGATCGAAGGTCGGATGGTCGAGGTGCAGCAGGATCTTACGGTTTCCGAGGACAAGCTGAGGGCTTTTCGAGAGCGTAACCGGATCACGACCGGATCGCCGCAATTGCTTCTGCAGCAGGAACGACTTGCTCGAGATGTGCAGATCAATGCGGCTTTGTATGTCGAGCTGAAGAAGCAGTATGAATTGATTCGGATCGAGGAGGTCAAGAACATACCCATCGTCAACATCCTTGATGCTGCACGTGCGGCCACGCGGCATACGTCACCCCGGCGTTCGCTCATCGCGATTGGAACGTTCATTGTCGCACTTGCAGGTTCGATCGTGTGGTTCGCGGGCGGAAATATGGTATGGCATGAATGGATGGCGCGCGTACGCGCCCAGCGTCGTTGAAGAAACAGCCACCAGCGTGGGATTGATTTGTGTTCCGTTGCTGACACATGACGGACGATCCTGCGAGAATCATCGCGTCGTATGATACCAGTTTCGCGCGGACACATTCGGGAGTTCCTCTCGCTCAGCAGCGTTCAGCTGGCCAATTCTCTCCTTCCGCTCATCACGATTCCATATGTTGTGCGGGTCATCGGTGCGGAAAAGTACGGAATCATCTCCTTCGCGGCGGCCATTTGTGCGTATCTTTTCCTCGTTGTCGATTTCGGCTTTGACCTGACGGCAACTCGAGCCGTCGCCCGCAATCGTGCAGACCGCAGCGCCCTGGCGCGCATCTTCTGGTCAACGATCGTGGCAAAGGCTCTCCTGGCCGTCGTTGCCTTCGCAATCGCAGCACTGCTTCTCGGCTTCTGGGCTGCAATTCAGGCAGAGGCAGCGGTTTTCACTTGGACCTTCGTTGCAGTGTTTGGGAACATCCTGTTCCCAATCTGGTTCTTCCAAGGGATTGGGAAGTTCGGGATCTATGCCGGCCTAAACTTCCTCGTCCGGGCGGTAGCGACGGCTTTGGTGTTTCTGATCGTGCGCGCCGGAGAGGATTACGTTCTGGTGCCAATGAGCTATTCCGCCGGAAGCATCATCGCTGGCATGATGGGGTTCACATTTGCGATCAGGGAGGTAGGTCATGGGGGTGGAACCCTGGATCGGAATTCCATCGTCTCCGTGCTGCGAGCCGGTTGGAGTATCTTCGTATCACGGGGGGTGATAAGTCTTTATACCACGAGCACGACGGTGATGCTCGGGTCGCTCACGACGGCAGCGAGCGTGGGATGGTTCACTGGGGCCAGCAAGATCGTCTACGCGATTCAAGCGCTTGTGCTTGTTCCGCTGAGCCAGCTTGCGTTTCCCGAGCTTGCCATACGCCTCAAGGAAGGAGGGGATGACGGGGTTAGGGCATTGGCTCGGGCAAGCAGGTACTTTCTCGCTGCTTCGCTGCCCCTCTCGGCTGTGCTGGCGATCTTCGCGAAGCCCATTGTGGCGATTCTCCTTGGCCCGGGATTTGAGCCGTCCGCATCTGTTCTCCTGATCCTGGCGCCGTTGCCGACACTGCTGGCACTGAGCAATCTGCACGGCATCCAAGGGTGTTTGAATATGAATCAGGAGAGGACATTCTTGGCAGTGACGGCCGGTGCAGGCATGTTAAGCATCACGCTGAACGCAATCATGATCCCCTTGGGAGGCGAGCGCGCAGCGGCGGCGGTGTGGGTCTTGACGGAGTTCCTCGTTGTTGCAGCGCTGGTCGCCGCTCTTGCACGTCAGGGCGTGGTGCCGCTCGCATGGATTCTCAGGCCATTTCGCAGGAACGCATCATGAGGTCGTTCGACTATCTCATCGTTGGCGCCGGTTTTTCCGGATGCATCCTCGCAGAGCGTATCGCTTCCGTTCTTGGAAGATCCGTGCTGTTGATCGATCGGCGCGATCACATTGGCGGAAACGCGGCGGATGTCATT
>JALONE010000234.1 GCA_025455125.1 Bacteroidota bacterium | reverse complement strand
GTAGATGCCATACGTCAGCCCCCGGTTGGACCGGATCTCCTTCATCAGTCGCGCGGTGAATCCCCCGCCGCCGAAGATGTCGTTCATCACCTCAAGTGTGATCTCGTCCGGATTGTTTCGCTGCACGCCGAGATGTCCCAGCACAACGTTCGCTTGCGGGGTCTCCTTGTATGCGTAATAGACCGTTCCATCACTCTTCTCCATGAGCGATGGAACATCCGGAAGGTCAATCTTCTCCCCTTTCCATCCATCAAACGCCTTCGTCAGCAACGCACTGGCCTCTTCCTTGCTCAGATCGCCGGAAACCGCCAGGAATAAATTGCCGGGGACATAATGCTTCTTGTGAAAAGCGATGAGATCGTCACGCGTGATCGCGTTGAGTGTCTTGTACGTCACGCGCCGTCCGTACGCCGTTTCTCCATATACCTGCTCGGCGAACAGCATCCCCGCTCCCTGGGCGGGCTGGTCCCATCGACGACGAATGCCTTCCTTCATCTGGTTCTTCGCAAGGTCGATCTTCTCCTGCGCGAACGCCGGGCTCCTCAGCACAGACGCGAGGATCTCCGTGACGCGCGTCAGGTCCTTCTTCAGACAGTTCGTCGACACGGTCATGAATTCCGTTCCGCCGCCGGTCTCGACCGTGGCCGCGAGAAATTCTAGTTCCGCATCCATCGCATCGCCATTCATGAGCGCCGTGCCGCCGCTGCGCAAGACGGTTCCAACAAGCCCCGCGAGGCCGGCCTTCTCTTGCGGCTCGTAGAGGCTTCCGCCCCGAAGGAACCCATTGATGGTAACGAGCGGCAATTCGCGATCTTCCAGGAAGAATACGGTGATGCCGTTCGCGAGCGTAAATTCCACCGGCTTCACCGGCTTGAATGCGAGCGGAGCGGGTTCCGCCAGCTCGCGCGGATGCTTCTGCGCCAGTCCGAACGATGCCACAACAGATACCAGTACGGCGAGGATCAACAACAAACGAATCGCTTTCATGGTCGAACTCCTTCGGTTACTTGGACTTCTTGATAAGTGTGCCCACCGTCATGTTCTCCGGTGCAAAATATTTCTGCGCCGCCTCCATGATCTCCTGCGGGGTGACCGATGCGACCATGTCCTTCATTGTGAGGTAAAGCTTCCAGTCGCCGAAGAGAAGCTGATACCGCATGAGCGTCATCGCCAATCCCATGTTCGAACGCATCGCACGGATCTGGCTCGCTTCAAGATTGTTCTTGACCTTTTGCAGATCCTTCGCATCGATTGGCCGGGTCTTCAGTGAATCGAGATGCGCCAGGATCGCTTTCTCGAGCTGCTCGTTCGTGTTCGGATGGCGTGGCGCGGCCGTGAGCACAAACATGTTGTCGTACCTGGCTCCGGGAATGCCGGCCATCGCGTTGACGCTTGCCGCCATCTGTTTCTGCTTGATCAGGTCCGTGTACAGAATGGAGCTCCGTCCCGAAGTCAGCAGCGTCGCGATCACGGTCATCACCGCATCGTCGCGGCTGGGAAACGCCGGCTTGTGGAATCCCATGATGATCTGCGGTTCGGCCTGCGCTTCGTACTTTACGCGCCGCTCGCCCAACTGCTTCGGCTCCGTTGTCCGGACCACCGGCGGTGGATCGCCCGCCGTCCAATCGCCGAAGTACTTCTCCATCATCGGGATCGCCTTGGCAGGCGTGATGTCCCCCGCAATGGTGATGACGCAGTTGTTCGGCGTGTAGTACTTCTTCTTGAACGCGGTCGCCTCTTCGAGCGTGACGGAATTGATATCCGACGCCCAGCCGATGACCGGATGTCCGTACGGATGCGCCAAGAACGCGGCGCCCATGAACGACTCGTAAAGCATCCGTGCGGGATTAGCTTCCGTCGTCTGCTTCCGCTCTTCTTGCACGACGGTCCGCTCTGTATAGAACTCCCGCAACACGGCGTTCTTCAGCCGCTCAGATTCAACAAGGCAGAACAACTCAAAGCGGTTCGAGGGAAGACTGATGTAATACTGCGTCGCGTCATTCCCGGTGGAGGCATTCAGTCCCACACCGCCGGCCCCACTGTAAATGACGTCGATCTCATCCTTCACGATGAACTTCTTCTGCTCCTTGTCGAGGGCAAGCAGCCGTTCCTTCAGCGATTTCACTTTCGCCTGATCCGCCGCGTCCCCTTTGAGAAGCTCAAGACTCAGCTCACGTCCGACGACGTTGCTCTGCTCCAGGATCGTCTTTTCCTGCTCGAAATCGGACGTGCCGATCTTTGGAGTCCCCTTGAAGGCCATGTGCTCGAACAGATGCGCGGTTCCGGTGATGCCGGCGACCTCGTCGACCGCTCCCACCTTGAAGCCGTAGATGGCGGAGAAGGTCGGGGCGCTGTGGCGTTCGGCGAAGATGACGGTCAGACCGTTTTTCATCCGATGGACCGTGACCCTGTCCTCGAGGGATTGGGCCAACGCTGCCGAGGCAAGGCACGTCAGCGCGAGGATCCAGATGGTGGTGACTCTACGCAGTTGCAGCATAGACGGACTCCTTGATTCCATGAGACATGAAGAGTTGTCGACACCGAGTGAAAGAAGGTAGTCAGAATATTCCGTTCATTCAAAGCGGTGAGGGGATGACTTCTGGAAAAAAAGACGTAATCTGATATCAGTTCAATCCGTTTGCGAGTCCCGCTTCGACATGCTCAGCGTGACCCGCTCTGCTCAGATTGCGGCACGGTTGTCTTGTCACCGCACACAGCACTAGGACCGGCCGGCTATCGAATTTCTCTACCACATCCGCAACTGGCTCGAAGGGACGTACACACTCCGGATCATCGAGGATTTCATCGATCTGTGGTGGAAGATCCTCCCGTACATCGTCCTGAGCATTCTGCTGAACGTCGCAAGCGCGCGCCTCGTGCCGAAGCGCGTCCTGCGCGGACCGGCTTCCGCCGAGATCATCTCCGTCGTACTCGCTGCCCTTATCGGAGTCGCCTCTCCCCTCCCGACCTACGCGGCGATCCCCATCGGCCTTTCGCTCATGCCCGCGGGACTCCCATTCAGCGCAGTGATAGCCTTCATCCTCGCGTCGCCTCTCATGAATCCGACCATCTTCTTCCTGACCGCGACACAGATCGGACTCGATATGGCCATCGCGAGAACCGTCTCCGCATTTTTGCTCGCGGTCATCGGCGGAGTCCTGACGATGACCGTCTTCAAGAAAATCTACCGGCCGGTCGGGGAGTCGAACACGCAGGAACAGCGAGCGGAACGAACCCTGGCGCACGATCTCTGGTCGAACACGCGATATATCCTGAAATACTTCTCCTTTGCGCTGCTGCTCAGTTCGGCAGTCCGTGCGCTCATCCCCCCGGATGTCATCGCGAAGCTGCTGGGGGGCGGGGGGACCGTCAGCACGCTGGTCGCCATCGGCATGGGGGTTCCCTTCTACACGTGCGGAGGGTCTGCGATCCCTTTCATGGAGACGCTGATGGAACTGGGGATGCAGAAGGGGCCGATGCTCGCTTTCTTCATCGCCGGTCCGGCGACCAAACTTGAAACGCTCTATGCCTATAAGACGCAATTGGGGATTCGCGTTCTCGCGTTCTATCTGGCGATTACGCTTCTGTTCTCGTATCTTGCGGGAGTGCTGTTTGCATTCCTTTGATGATGCGCAACTCATGACACATTCCTCCCGCATCTTCCGCGCATTTCTTCTCCTCGTCATCATCTCCGCCTTCCTCGTTTGGGATCTCTCTCAAGCCC
>JALONE010000233.1 GCA_025455125.1 Bacteroidota bacterium | reverse complement strand
ATGACATTCTCGGAATTCGGGCGTCGCATCAAGTCGAACGCGAGCGGCGGAACGGACCATGGGACATCGGTGCCGATGATCTTTTTCGGTACGAATGTCCTCGCGGGGATCGTCGGTACGAATCCGATCCTCGGGAAGGTCGCGAATCCGGTGAGTCTCACGGACATCAAGGACAATCTGGACATGCAGTTCGATTTCCGTCGCGTGTATGCTTCTGTTCTCCGCGACTGGTTCGGCGCAGACGTTTCAGCACTTCAATCTTCCGTCGCCACTCCGCTGTACGACGACGGCACGGAATCCCTCCCCATCATCTCCCCGGGGGCGATTGCTGAGGCGGAGCCGAGCGGCATTCCTTCGGGATTCACCTTGCACCAAAACTATCCGAATCCCTTCAATCCGATGACGACGATCCGGTTCGAGCTCCCCGCTGCAGCTTCCGTGTCGCTAGAGGTGTACGACGCGGCAGGACAACGGATCAGGACCATTGCCGCCGGTGAGCGGCCGGCCGGCGTTCATCATGTTCAATTCGATGCATCGGATCTTGCCAGCGGAACATATTTCTACCGTCTGATCGCGGGGAACTTCATTGCGACGCGGAAGGCGATCGTGCTTCGATGACCGCGCAGCGGGAACCGGGCATCGCGTGCTGAATGTTGAAGAGAACGATGGTCACTCGATACATCCTTATCGCAGCGGGATTCCTCTCCATTGGCACCGGCATCGTGGGGATCTTCGTCCCGCTCCTTCCAACGACCCCGTTCCTGCTTCTCGCCGCCGCCTGCTTCGCGCGGAGTTCCGAGCGATTCCACACCTGGCTCCTTCAGCACCGGTTTCTCGGTTCGTACATTCGCAATTACCGGGAGCAGCGCGGGATGACGCGGAATGCAAAGACCGTCGTCCTGGTGTTCTTGTGGGGCGTGATGATCCACAATTTCATCATGTTCCCGGAATGGTGGATCCGTGTCGGCTTTGCGCTCCTCGGCACGATTGTCACGATCCACATCCTGCATCTCCGCACGGTGCCGTCACGCAAGGATGCGGAATCGGAGATCGCTCAGCGATCCCAGGGAGATCCGTCACGCAAGACCGATTGATGTCGCATGTTGCCTCATCCCTCAAATTTCCGTACTTTATACCTGCGCTCAGCACCACTTTCCCCGCTTCCCCGTTTCCTCATTTGCCACTTTCCTCGGGATGTAGCTCAGCCCGGTTAGAGCGCCTGCCTTGGGCGCAGGAGGCCGGAGGTTCGAATCCTCTCATCCCGACAAGAAAGCAGGAAACGGGGAAAGCATTTTCCGCTTGCATACCCCCTCTCCTTCCTCTATATTACTTTTGCCGCTTCGCAACAGGAAGGCAGTGCGTTCGCTCTGTCTCGGTGTGAGCGTGCACTGACTTCACCACTGTGTAAATCCTTTGTCCCTCGTTCTCCCAACTCAATCCTAGGGTGTACCTATGCGCGCATCTCGCGTCGTACTCCGCTTGGTGTTGCCACTTCTCTTTCCTCTCGCCGCATTCGCTGGCAACACGGGCAAAATCGCGGGTGTTGTCTCTGATTCCAAGACCAAAGAGCCCCTCATTGGTGCAAATGTCGTCGTCGAAGGAGCATCGCTCGGCGCATCGACCGACATCGATGGAAAATACGTCATCCTGAACGTCCCCCCGGGACGGTACTCCGTATCGGTTTCCTACGTCGGCTATCGCCGCGTTCGGATCGACAACGTTCAGGTTTCGGTCGATTTCACGACCACGCTCAATATCCCGATGGATGCCGGCGAGATCTCCGTTGAGGGGGTCGAAGTTCGGGCAGAGCGTTCCCCGCTGATCCGCCAAGACCTGACCAATCCCGTCGCATCGATCACTTCGGAGGCATTCTCGAGCCTTCCGGTAACCGACATTAGCGAACTGATCGGTCTTCAAGCCGGAGTTACGGTGGATGACGACGGAACGCTCCATATTCGCGGCGGCTATGGGAACGAGATCGCGTACACCCTGAACGGCATCAACCTGAACAACCCATACGGAAACAGCCGATCGGTCGGCCTCGCATCGAATGCGGTTCAGGAAGTTTCCGTGTCCAGCGGAACTTTCAGCGCAGAATACGGAACGGCGCTCAGCGGTGTCGTCAATTACGTGACGCGCGAAGGCGGCCGGAGTCTGAATGGCGGCGTCCGCTACATGACAGGCGACTACTGGAGTCCGGGCAACAGCGTGTTCGACAATATCGGCGACATCGATCCGTTCAACACGTATCGGTTCGAGGCATCCCTCGGCGGACCGCTTCCTCTTGAAGGACTCTCCTTCTTCACCTCAGGCGTCTACACGTACAACCGCGGTACGCTCACAGCAACGCGCATTTACAATCCCGGCGATTCGTATCTCTCCCGCGAGGGATTCCCCACCGGCGATCTGCGCCGTGGTTCATCAAGCGACCCCTACTATTTCGGACCGCTCAACCACGACACCACGGACCTCGTTGGCGGCCCGACGGGAGACGGCACGCTGGTTCCGTTAAACTGGTCCCGGTCCTACAACCTCCAAGCTAACCTGAGCTATCGGCTGTCGGACGCCATCAAATTGAAATACGAGTATGTGTACGACAACGGCCTCAGCCCCGCGTCGGGGGGGCAATCGTACATCTTCAAGCCGGACGGACGCGCGATGGATAAAAGCTTCGGCCACTTCCATTCACTGGAGTTCACACACGTCCTCAATGAGAAGACGTTCCACACGGTGCGGGCGTCGTATATCATCGACACCGCTTCGTCGCGCGCCTACGACGACCTGAACGACCCGCGGTATCTCCCGTCGTTCTATTCTCGCACGGTACCGAACACGACGTATCTTGTCGGCGGGGTCGACCTTGGACGATTCTCACGGATGTCGAAGGCGTACGGCATCAAGTGGGATATCGTGGCGCAGCTGTTCGATATTCATGAAGTGAAGGCGGGAGCGGAATTCCGGCAGCATGATTTGACGGTGGAATCGTACACAGTCCAATTTGAAGACCCGAACGATCCGACCCTGGAACCAAGCTTCTCGAACGTCCTGGTCAAAGGCGCAACCTTCCTTCCCAAAAAGCCGACCGTCGAAGGAGGTTACCTCTTCTATCATTACGAACCGGTCCAAGCCTCGGCCTACGTTCAGGACAAGATCGAGCTTTTCAAGTCGATCATCCTGAACCTCGGACTCCGGTGGGACTATTTCGACCCGAACGCGGACTACAATCCGATGATCAGCGAAGAGCTGGTCGGAGGATCATTGTTCTTGGTCAACAACCTGCGCAAAGCGGAAGCCAAGAACATGGTCGCACCGCGCTTCAGCGTTTCCTGCGAGAAGCGATGGGCAAGGCGGGTGCCGGCGAAGCTGCCGGCGATGGTGACGGCGGTGAAGGCGCCCATGATGTCATGGCGATGATCGAGCCGCCGCTGCCGAACAGGCCGAGCACGATGCCGGTGGCCGCGCCGGCGAGGATGGCGAGGAGCAGAGTCATCAGAACACCAGCGCCTTGTCGGCCTGGAGCGTCCATTCGGTCAGCTGGTCGAGGGTGCCGCGCCGCGCGCCTTCGACGAGGTCGTCCGCGGCGATGCCGCGCGCGTCTATGCAGGTGCCGCAGACGGCGACTTCGCCGCCGGCGCGGATCACCATGCCGAGCATGTCGCCGATGTTGTAGAAGCCCTGCGGAACCTTCTGCCCGGCCTTGGCGCAGGCGGCGGCATCGCCCATCAGGAAGACT
>JALONE010000008.1 GCA_025455125.1 Bacteroidota bacterium | reverse complement strand
TCGGTCTACGACGACGGCGATCTGCGCGGCGAGATGAAAGAGACCTCGGAGCGGGCATGGTGGAAGTTCTGGGCGTCCAACAAATTCGACAAGAAGAAATACGCGGAAGACAAGGACCTCATTCTCGGCTTCTACCGCAAGAACGGATTTCGCGATGCCGAGATCCTCTCCGATTCGATCTCGTTCGACGCAAGCAAGAAGTACATGTCGCTCGACCTGTACGTCTACGAGGGTCCGCAATACCGCATCCGCGACATCACGTGGGAAGGGAATACGGTCTACCCGGCGGAGCTCCTGACCGCCCGGCTTGGCTTCCTCAAGGGTGATGTGTTCGATCAGGAGAAGTTCCAGCAGAACCTGTTCCGGACCGAAGCGGAGACCGATGTCTCATCGCTGTATTCGGATAATGGGTACCTCTATGTTCGCATCGAACCCGAAGAACGGGTCGTCCCGGGGGACAGCCTCGATATCGTGTTCCATGTGCGTGAAGGAAATCAGTTCCGCATCGGACGCGTGCTGATCTCCGGAAACACGAAGACATACGAGAAGGTCATTCGCCGCGAGCTCTTCACGAAGCCGGGGGATTTCTTCAGCCGGCAGCTAATCATTCGGAGCGTCCGGCAGTTGTCTCAGTTGAACTACTTCAATCCGGAAAAAGTGAAGCCCGATGTGCGTCCCGTGGACGACAAGACGGTCGACCTGGAATACGACGTGGAGGAAAAGTCGAGCGACACGTTCAACATGTCGGTTGGCTACAGCGGCGCCTTCGGATTCAACGGCGGTCTGGGATTGGCTTTCAACAACTTTTCGTTGAGCGAGCCGCTGAAGGGCGGCGGCGGCCAGGTCCTCACGTTCGACTGGCAATTCGGCGTGAGCAACTACTATCGCACGTTCTCCATCGGGTTCCAGGAGCCGTGGATGTTCGATACGCCGACTCTGTTCGGCTTCAACATCTATGATACGCGCCAGGCATACTACGCAGACCTCCGCTATCGGGGCGCATCGATCCGCATCGGCCGCCGGTTCAAGTGGCCGGACATCTATTTCCGCGGCGACTGGACGGTCCGCTTTCAGCAGAACGAGTATTATCCGTTCAGCGGGACCTCGTCGCTGTATGACTACATTTATGAGGGGAAGTCGACGCAGTTCGGCGTGACGCAGGTGATCTCTCGAAACAGCACCGACAGCCCCATCTTCCCGTCGCGTGGTTCGAGCTTCGCGCTCTCGACGGAGGTCAACGGCGGTCCCATCTTCCCCGGTACTGCCCGCTATCACAAGCATGTGTTCAATGCAGACTGGTTCGTTCCGATCATGAATTCCTCGCGATTCACGTTCATGGTCTCAAGCCAGGTCGGCATGGTGTTCGGATTCGAGAAGAATGCGTACATTCCATACCAGGATCTGTTCTACATGGGCGGAACGGGGCTTGGTCAGTTCTTTGTCACGCCGCTCCGCGGGTATGAGGACCGGACCATCGGTCCGGCAGAAGGACGGCTGGGCGGGAAGGCTATGTTGAAGCACACCGCGGAATTGCGGTTTGCGCTGGCGATCAATCCGATCCCCATCTACACGCTGGCATTTGCGGAGGCGGGCAATGTGTGGCTCGACCACACGGTCATGGACCCGCTCGACCTGCGACGCTCGGCGGGCTTGGGCATTCGATTGCTCATCAATCCGATCGGGCTGATCGGGTTCGATTACGGATACGGCTTCGATGCGGCCGTGCCCGGCAGTGCGCCTCCGGGATGGAAATTCCACTTCCAATTCGGGAAATCCTTCTGACCATTGTTGATTGTCGATTGACGATTGTTGATTGAACGAACCGTACACAACACAAATCTAACTGAGGGTACCGTGAAGAAATTGATGCTTCTCCTTCTCGTGGTTGTCGCGTTCGCCGCACAGACGGTGTTCGCGCAGGCGCAGACAGCCAAGATCGCGTTTGTCAATTCGGAGACCATTCTCCGCGAACTGCCGGAAGCGCAGCAGGTCCGCAAAGAGCTCGAAGCGACCGTCAAGTCGTGGCAGGACGAGCTTGAGAAGATGGCGAAGGAGATCTCCGACGGCGTCGAAGATTATCAGAAGAAACAGGCGATGATGGACCCGAAGGCGAAGCAGGATCGGGAACGCCAGCTCACCGAAATGCAGGAACGCGCCCGCTTGTATCAGCAGCAGAAGTTCGACACGCGGGAAGGGGAAGCGGTGAAGTTGCGTGAGAAGAAATTCCAGCCGATCCAGGACCGCGTGCTGGAAGCGATCAAGCAGACAGCGAAGGCGGATGGCTTCAACTACGTGTTTGACAAACTCGAAACAGCGACCAACCTGCTGTACGCCGACGACAAGTTCGACCTGACCTACAAAGTGATCGACCGCTTGAAGCGCGGCACGGGCGGTGCGACCAAGTAAGCCGTACACGCGGCGGCCTGCCCTCGGGCGGGCCGTTGCCGTTCCTGACCCCAAGGAGTGACGTTCCATGAAGATCGTGTCGTTGTTAGTTCTGGCCCTGATGGTTGCCCTCGTCGTCCCGGGCGCGGCGCAAGTGAAGATCGCCTACTTCAGCTCGGAGGCCGTGCTCAAGCAAATGCCCGATGCGCAGGACGCGCAAAAGCAGCTCGACCAGCTTGTGGCCGACTGGCAATCGGACCTGACGCGGATGCAAGATGACTGGAAGAGGAAGTTCGACGAGTACGACAAGCGGAAGCTGATCATGACCGACCAGCGCCGGGCGGACGCCGAAAAGGAACTCCGCGACCTCGACCAGAAGATCGTCGACGTCCGAACCCAGAAGTTTGGACAGAACGGCGAGCTGTTCCAGAAACAGAACGAGTTGATGAAGCCGGTGCAAGACCGGATCTTCAAGGCCGTGCAGGAGGTCGCGCAGGAGGAGGGATATGACTACGTGTTCGACAAGAGCGGAGAGATCCTGCTGATGTACGCGAATGAAAAGTACGATCTCACGCAGAAGATCGTCGATCACCTGAAGGTCGTCGCGCCGACGGGGAAGTGATCCCGTGACCGTCCGAGAGATCGCCGCATGGCTCGGCGGGGAGGCCGTCGGTCCCGATACTGTCCTCACCTCGCACATCGCCCGTGTCGCCAAGATCGAAGAGGCGCAGGCGGGCGATTGCTCCTTTCTGGCCAATCCAAAGTATCAGAAGCACCTTGCGACGACTCAGGCGACCGCGGTTTTGGTGGCGCGGTCCTTGGATGTCGCCGGCGTCGAGCGGACCACGCCCATCGCCTATATCAAGGTTGACGATCCATACGTCTCCTTCCTGCATCTCTTGAAGCGTCTGACTCCAGTCGTTGATCCCTTCCCCGTCGCCGTCGATCCAACCGCGCATGTCGCGTCGACGGCCAGGCTCGGTGTCGATGTCGCCCTCGGTCCAGGCGTTCACATCGGTGATGGCGCCGTGATCGGTGACCGTACGCGCCTTGCGGCGAACGTCGTCGTCGGTCCGCACGCCGTGATCGGCAATGACTGCCTGTTGTATCCCAATGTTTCCGTGTATCATCAGTGCCGGATCGGCGACCGCGTCATTCTCCATTCCGGATGTGTCATCGGGTCGGATGGATTCGGCTTCGCGCCGAAGCAGGACGGGACGTACGAGAAGATCCCGCAGCTCGGCATCGTGGCGATCGAGGATGACGTCGAGATCGGGGCCAACACGACGATCGATCGCGCGACGATGGGCGAGACAAGGATCGAGCGGGGCGCAAAGCTGGACAACCTCGTGCAGATCGCGCACAACTGCGTGGTCGGCGCGCACACGGTCATCGCGGCACAGACCGGCGTCAGCGGCAGCACCAAGATCGGCGCGCATTGCATGATCGGCGGACAGGTGGGCATTGCCGGACATCTGGAGATCGCGGACCGCACCATCATCATGGCGCAGTCGGGAATTCCGAAATCGATCACGGAACCTGGGAAAGCCTACTTCGGGTACCCGGCGAAAGAAGCCCGGCATGCGCAACGGCTGGAAGCGGCGATCCGCATGCTCCCGGACACTATGCGGGAGCTGCAAGAGGCGCGGCGCGCCATCGAAGAATTGAAGAAGGCCATGAATCGATCGTAGCGGCCGAGCGCCGCACGACGTGCAGAGGAAGCGACCATGCTTGTTCAACAAATGACGATCAAGAAGCCGGTGTCTATCTCGGGTGTGGGCCTGCACACCGGCGTCACCACCACCATGACCTTCAAGCCGGCCCCGGAGCATTTCGGCATCCGGTTCCGCCGCGTCGATATGGACGGCCAGCCGGAGATCCCGGCCGACGTCGATCATGTCGTCGAGATGAAGCGGAACACGACGCTCGGCATCGGCGACGCCCGCGTCCACACGATCGAGCACGTGCTCGCCGCGGTTGCGGGGCTGGAGATCGACAACATCATCATCGAGCTGGACAACGTCGAGCCCCCCATCGCCGACGGTAGTGCGAAGCCGTTCGTCGATCTGCTGCGGCAGGCGGAACTCGAGATGCAGGACGCGCCCAAAGACTTCATCGTCATCGATCAACTCGTTGATTACAAGGACGATGCGCGCGGCGTTCAGATCGTCGCGATGCCGCTCGACGATTTCCGCATTTCGGTGATGATCGACTACAACAATCCGGCGCTCGGGACGCAGCATACCGGTTTGTTCAGCCTGGAGAAAGAGTTCGCGGAGGAGTTCGCTTCCGCGCGGACCTTCTGCTTCCTCCACGAGGTCGAAATGCTGCACGATCAGGGATTGATCCGCGGCGGCAATCTCGACAACGCCATCGTCATCGTCGACCGCGAGCTGAAGCAGGATGAGATCAAGAAGCTGACGCACAAGCTGGGGATCGATCACTCGGTCATTCTTGGATCGACCGGGGTGCTCAACGACAACACCCTGCATTATCGCAATGAGCCCGCCCGGCACAAGCTGCTCGACATGGTCGGCGATCTTGCGCTCATCGGCGCACCGCTGAAGGCGCAGATCCTGGCTGCGCGTCCGGGACATGCCGCGAACGTCGAATTCGCCCGCAAGGTGCGCAAACTGCATCAGCAGAAGAAGCTGGTCAAGAAGTACCAGCATGAGAAGAAGTCGGGTGTCGTGTTCGACGTCAACGCCATTCAGCGCATCCTGCCGCACCGCTATCCGTTCCTGCTGGTCGACAAGATCGTCGAGTTCCAGATGGACGAACGGGTCGTCGGCATCAAGAATGTCACGATGAACGAGCCCTTCTTCGCGGGGCATTTTCCCGGACAGCCCGTGATGCCCGGCGTGCTCATCATCGAAGCGATGGCACAGGCGGGAGGCGTTCTGCTCCTGAACGGCATCGAGAACCCGGGGAACAAGCTCGTCTTCTTTATGTCGATGAACAATGTGAAGTTCCGCCGCCCCGTCGTCCCCGGCGACCAGCTCGTGATGGAGGTGAAGATGCTCCACCGCCGGACGAAGCTGATCACGATCCGCGGCGAGGCCTTCGTCGAAGGCAACCTGGTCGCAGAAGGCGAGTTTACCGCCGCCATCGTCGACCGGGAAGAAGGCAAAGCCAAGACCGCCGACTGACCGTTCACCGGTCTTTCTCTCCACCAGAACAAAGCGAGTCCGTATGTCTGTGAATATCGATCCCCGCGCAGCTGTTCATTCCAATGCTCATCTCGGCGAGAACGTGACCATCGGTCCGTTCGCCGTCGTCGAAGCGGATACCGTCGTCGGTGACGGGACCATCGTCGGTGCGCATGCCATCGTCAATCGATGGACGACGCTCGGACGGGAGTGCCGCATCGCCCCGTTCGCCTCGATCGGCGGCGCTCCGCAGGACCTGAAGTACAAGGGCGAGAAGACGACCCTCACCGTTGGCGACCGGTGCGACATCCGCGAGTATGTCACCTTGAATCGCGGGACGCAGGAGACCGGCGAAACGATCATCGGGAGCAACGGCCTCTTCATGGCGAATACACACGTCGCGCACGATTGCCGCGTCGGCGACAACTGCATCATGGCCAACAGCGCCGCACTGGGCGGGCATGTGCACATGGGGAACTTCGTTATCATCGGCGGATTGACTCCGGTGCATCAATTCACGCACCTGGGCGAGCATGCCATGATCGGCGGCGGGTATCGCGTGACGAAGGATGTCCCTCCGTACGTTCGCGCTGGACGGGAGCCGATGTCGTTCGAAGGACTGAACTCCGTCGGCCTTCGCCGCCGCGGTTTCAAGCCGGAGACGATCGCGCTCATCGACAAGACGTACATGCTGCTGTATCAGTCGAACCTGAACGTGTCCCAGGCGGTCGAGCGCATCAAGGCGGAGGTGGAGTTGATCCCGGAGGTGAAGACGATCCTCGACTTCATCGCGAAGAGCAAACGCGGCATCATTCCGGCGCACACACACCGGTGAGCGACGCGGCCCAATATTCCTGGCGGTTCGAAGACACCGGGCATCGTCCCGGTGTTTTCAATATGGCTCATGATGAAGCCCTGGCGCACGATCTCGCCAAGGGGAACGGAATGCCGACGCTGCGCGTGTATGGATGGAATCCCTCCGCGATCTCCCTGGGCTGGAATCAGTCGATGGAGGAGATCGACGCGGACCGGGCTCGGTCTGAAGGCATCGATGTGGTTCGGCGTCCCACCGGCGGTCGCGCTATTCTGCACAGTGACGAAGTGACGTACAGCGTTGTCATGCGTGTCCGGGATCGCAACATCCTCGCGGTGTACGATGACATCAGCAAGGGTTTGCTTCAGGGGCTTCGCCGTCTCGGCGCCGACGCCGCGATCGAGAAGACGCAGCCTCATTTCCCCTCGCTCTACAAGACCGCATCAGCGGTTGCATGCTTTTCGAGTTCCGCGCGATACGAGATCAAACATCAAGGCCGGAAACTCGTCGGGAGCGCACAGCGGCGCTATGCGGCATCCGATGGTGGAGATGTCGTCCTTCAGCACGGCTCGATCCTTCTGGGGAACGACCACATCCGAATGACAGAGTTGCTGGTCCTCCCGGATAATGAAACCCGGTCGGCATTGCGACGCGAGCTCGAAGAGCGTACGACGGACCTTGCAGCCGTTCTGGGACGCCGGGTCGAGTATGCGGAGGCCGTGGAGGCGCTCCGCGTCGGCTTCATGGAGCATTGGGGAATCACGTTCGCCCAGCCGGATCCCGAATCGATCCTCGAGAGGAATACCGCATGACCTCCATCGCAAGTTCTGGCCCGAAGCGCGTGACCACCAAGGTCATCGCGGGAATGAAGGATTCCAAAACGCCGCTCGCCTGTCTGACGGCGTACGACTTCCTCACCGCGCGATTGCTCGATCAGGCCGGAGTCGACCTCCTGCTCGTCGGAGATTCGCTTGGGATGGTCTTTCAAGGACATGAGACCACGATCCCCGTCACGCTCGACGAGATGATCTATCATGCGAAGGCGGTTGTGCGCGGCGTCACCCGTGCGATGATCATCGTCGATATGCCCTTCATGAGCTATCAGGCGAATGATGAGGAGGGATTCCGGAACGCTGGCCGCGTGATGAAGGAAACCGGAGCGGGGGGGGTGAAGTTCGAGGGAGGAGAACGGGTCGCACATCTTGTCGAGATGACCGTACGCGCCGGCATCCCGGTGATGGGTCATTTGGGACTGACGCCGCAGTCCATTCATCAGTACGGAGGCTATACGCCGCGCGGCACGACACCCGACGAGGCGAAGCAAATGCTCCGCGATGCGAAAACGCTGGAAGACGCCGGTGCGTTCGCGGTGGTGTTGGAGAAAGTTCCGGCATCCCTCGCCGCGAAGATCACGAAGTCGATCCGCATTCCGACGATCGGCATCGGTGCGGGCGCCGGCTGCGACGGACAGATCCTGGTCGTCTCAGACATGCTTGGACTCTACGAGGACTTTCAGCCGCGGTTCGTTCGAAGATACGCACAGCTGGCAGACGAGATCCGCGGCGGTGTGGGGAGGTACGTGGACGATGTGAGGAAGCGGGCGTTTCCGGGGAAGAAGGAAAGCTATTAGAATTGCGGATTGCGGATTGCGCCCGCCTGCCTCTGTGGACTCATTGAGGCGGGCAGGGATTGGGGAATGAGGATAGGGGATTGCGGATTGCGCCTGGCTCTATGGACTCATTGAGGCGGGTAGGGATTGGGGAATGAGGATTATTGATTGGTGATTGGGTGAATATGCAAGCGAAGAAGAAAAGTTCGAAGGCGCGGAAGCTCCGTATCCTGGTTTCCAATGATGACGGCATTGATGCGCCGGGATTGTATGCGCTCGTGCAGGAGATGAAGAAGCTCGGCACCGTGACGGTCGTGGCTCCCGATAAGCAACAAAGCGCTGTCGGTCATGCCATCACGATGCACTATCCGCTTCGCGTGAAGGAGTTCAAGAAGGACGGCAAGTTCTTCGGGTATGCGGTACAGGGAACCCCGGCCGATTGCGTCAAGCTTGCCGTGAAAGCCCTTCTCCCCCAGCCTCCGGATGTCGTTATCTCCGGCGTGAATCACGGTGCGAACACCGCCATCAGCATCATCTACTCCGGCACGGTGTCCGCTGCAACGGAGGGAACGATCTTGGGCATCCCGTCCATCGCCGTTTCATTGACGACGTATGCGCCGGCCGATTTTCGCTACGCGGCCAAGTTCGCCCGCACGGTCGCCGCGCATGTGGCGAAGCGGGGACTTCCCCCGGGGACATTGCTGAACGTCAATGTTCCCGCCATTCCCGAGAAGCAGATCAGGGGCATTCTTGTCACGCGACAAGGAAAGGCCATCTGGAACGACACCTTCGATCATCGCCGGGATCCTAACAACCGCGAGTACTATTGGCTCACCGGCGGACTCGAGGAAGTGGACACCGAACTCGAGTTCGATCAGGCGGCCATCCGTGCATCGTACGTGTCCGTGACGCCGATCCAATACGATCTGACGAATTACGAGATGCTCGACGCCGTTCGCAAGTGGGGACTGCGCAAATAGAAAGCATCATGTCCACACCGTTGATGCGACAATATCAGCAGGTCAAGGCAAAATACCCAGACACCGTTCTGCTGTTTCGCATGGGGGATTTCTTCGAGACGTTCGAGGAAGATGCGAAGATCACGTCGAAGGTCCTCGGGATTGTCCTGACGAAGCGAGGCAACGGCGCCGCAGGCGAAGTCCCCCTGGCCGGATTTCCGCATCACGCACTCGACGCCCATCTTCCGAAACTCCTCCGTGCCGGCTACCGCGTTGCCGTCTGCGAACAGCTCGAAGACCCGAAGTTTGCGAAGGGGATCGTCAAGCGGGACGTGATCGAGGTCGTCACGCCCGGCGTTGCCTTCTCGGAAAAGGTCCTCGAGCAAAAGCAGAACAACTATCTGGCGGCCGTGGCGCTCGGATCTCCGCTGGCACCAGCGGACGCTCTCGTCGGATTTGCCTTCATTGACGTGTCGACGGGTGAGTTCAACGTCGGCGAATTGCCTCTGCGGTCCCTCAAAGAGCATCTCGGCAATATCCAGCCGACCGAGTTGCTCGTTCAGAAGCGGGACCTCGAAACCGTCCGCGGGATCCTTCACCATGCGTTCCAGGGGCTGTTCACGAAACTGGATGACTGGATCTTCACCTACGACTATGCGTTCGAGCAGTTGACCGGGCACTTCCGGACGCAGTCGCTCAAGGGATTCGGGATCGAGGACCAACACACGGCAGTCGTCGCGGCCGGTGCGGTGATGAACTACTTGCAGGAAACGCAGAAGGCGAACCTTCCCCACATCCGCAAGCTAACGCGACACGACTTCGGCGATACGATCGTTCTCGATCCCTCCACCAAACGTAATCTCGAGATCACGACGACGATCTCCGGAGAGACCGAGGGGTCGCTCTTCTCCGTCCTCGACCGAACGCTCACGCCGATGGGGGGACGGTTGTTGAAGCAGTGGATCAATCGTCCGCTCAAGCGGGCGGAGGAGATCCGCGCCCGGCTGTCGGCGGTTCAGGAGTTCTTTGGTGATCGCGGAATGCGTTCTGCCGTGCGAACGGAATGCGATGAGATCGGCGATCTCGAACGCCTGATCGCGAAGATCGCGACAGGTCGTGCCAATCCGCGCGAAGTGAATCAGATGCGGGCGTATCTGCTCCGGATTCCCGCCCTCGTGAGCCACCTCGCGCGCGTTCAAACCCCTTCGCTGTCGGCACTCCGGAGCGGACTTCAGCCCTTGACCGCGGTCGCGGACCTTATCGGTCGTGCGATGGCTGACGATCCGCCGCTGGCGTTGGTCGACGGAGGTGTCATCCGGACGGGATACAACGCGACGCTCGACGAGATCCGGTCACTGGCACATGGTGCGAAAGACTGGGTGGCGAAGCATCAGCAATCGGAACGCGAACGCACAGGCATCTCTTCCCTGAAGGTCGGGTATAACAACGTCTTCGGCTACTATCTCGAAGTGACGAATGCGCACAAGGAAAAGGTGCCATCGAACTACATCCGGAAACAGACGCTGACCAATGCCGAGCGCTACGTCACGCCGGAGTTGAAGGAATATGAGGAGAAGATCCTCAACGCCGAGGAACGAATTCTCGCGCTTGAGACCCAGCTCTTCAATGAACTCCGGTCCGCCATTTCCGCGGAAGCGGACGCCATTCAGCGGAACGCCCGTCTCATTGCCGAACTCGATTGCTTCGCCGCACTCGCGGAGGTCGCCGAGGAGAAGCGGTACGTTTGTCCCGAGATCGACGAAGGGACCCGGTTGGATATCACGGCCGGCCGTCATCCGGTGATCGAGCAGTTGTTGCCGGCGGGGGAGCAGTACACGCCGAACGATGTCCATCTGGACACCACGACGGACCAGATCCTGATTCTCACCGGCCCGAACATGAGCGGCAAGTCGAGTTTTCTCCGCCAGACCGGACTGATCGTTCTGCTTGCGCAGATCGGAAGCTTTGTCCCGGCCAGCGCCGCACGCATCGGTGTAGTCGACCGCATCTACACGCGCGTCGGTGCAAGCGACAACATCATCTCCGGCGAGAGCACATTCCTCGTGGAGATGCACGAGGCAGCGAACATTGTCAACACAGCCACCGAACGAAGCCTTATTCTACTCGACGAGATCGGACGCGGAACGAGCACGTTCGACGGCATCAGCATTGCCTGGGCGCTCACGGAATATCTGCACGAGCGGATCGGGGCGAAGACGCTGTTCGCGACGCATTATCATGAATTGAACGAGCTGGCCGATCTCTTCCCGCGCATCAAGAACTACAAGGTGGACGTACGCGAATACGGGGACAAGGTCCTCTTCCTTCACAAGGTGCTTCCAGGGTCAGCAGACCATTCGTACGGCATCCAGGTCGCGCAAATGGCCGGCTTGCCGGACGAAGTGACCGACCGGGCCAAGAAGATTCTGAGGAACCTGGAAAGCTCCGACCTCGTGGTTCATGGCGGACAGCAACGCAAAGCGACCGGCCGCATCCAGGCCGCCGAAGTGCAGCTGACGATGTTTGAAATCAAGGACGATGCACTCCACGAAGAACTCAAGACCCTCGACATCAACTCCCTCACGCCGATGGACGCGCTGAAGAAGCTGGAGGAGTTGAAGAGGAGAGCAGGCCAATGAGCACGGAGCCTGGAGCACAGAGCGCGCAGAACAAGTCATAAGGCATAAGTCAAAAGGATGGACTGGATTTGGAGCGAAGCGGGCAAACAATCGCTCCAGGCTCATCGGCTCAAGGCTCATTTACCACTGATCCAAGGACGAAGTATCCCCCATGACCCCAAGAGAAATTTCCGCACTGTACGAGTACGATCGCTGGGCGACCTTAAAGATGCTCGAAAGCGTCGCGTCGCTCGATTCGGCGAAGCAACAGCAAGACCTGGGAACGAGCTTTTCTAGCATCCATGGAACGCTTGTGCACCTGCTTTCCGCGGACCGTGTTTGGCTTCAGCGCTGGCTGGGAAAACTGGTCGTCCCTCTGAAACCGGAAGATATGCCGACGATCGATGTTCTGAAGAAGCAATGGGATGCCCACTTCCTCGAGATGGAGAATTTCATCCGCTCGCTGAACGACGAAGTCCTGGCGGCACCGCGGCCGTACACGGACTTCAAGGGAAATACCCACACCCAGCCGCTCGTGCAGCAACTCCAGCACAAGGTGAATCACTCGACCTATCATCGAGGACAGGTGGCGGTCATGCTTCGCATGCTTGGCTCGCGGGCACATGGGACCGATCTCATCACCTATTTTCGTCAGCAGGTGAGTAATGGGTGATCGGTCGTTCCCGCGCATCGGGTCATATCGGATGTCCTACATCAAAGACATGCGAGTGGATCCTGTCCTGTTCGTCCCGGTGTTCCGGGCCGATTGCTCGATGAACAACTGCAACGGGACGTGCTGCCAGGACGGTGTGTTGTTGGATCCCATTGACAAGGCGCGCATCCTTGCCCACGCCGAATTGATCGCGAAGCATCTCGAGCCTGGCATGGAACACGATCCGGCCAAGTGGTTCGACGGCGAAGTCGCGGCGGATACCGACTTTCCTTCAGGGACATGCGAAGGCACGGCGGCGACCGACCGGGGTTGTGTTTTCCTGGACAGCCGGGGGTTGTGCTCGCTTCAGAAAGCGGCGATGGCCGAAGGGATGCACAAGTTCGCCCTGAAACCGTTCTATTGTGTCGCCTATCCGATCACGATGGATGCCGGCGTGCTGACCCTCGAAGATCCGGATTTCACGAATCGGCCATCGTGCTGCAGTGCGATG
>JALONE010000232.1 GCA_025455125.1 Bacteroidota bacterium | reverse complement strand
CCTCGTACGACACAGTTTTCTCGGGATTCAAGCGCGGATTGCCGAGGTCGACATTCGTCGTGTAGCTGAAGTCGAGTCGGAGGTTCTCATACAGATAGCGGAAGTCGGGACGCTGGAAGAAGTGGCCGTAGTAGAAATGGATTCGGTCCCGATCCGTAAGGGGATGTGAGATGCCGACGCGCGGGCTGATCTGCCAGCGATAGGGGATCTTGTCTGCGTCGGTGAGATTCGTTCGCCGCGTCGGATCGGAGAGCTCCGAGATGTTTGCCGGATAGAGCACGGTGCCAAAACCGTTTGGATCATAATAGTCGAATCGAATGCCGGCATTAAGGATGAAGCCGTCGCGAACTTCGATCTTGTCCTGGACGTAGAAACCCAGGTCGAAGAGATCTTGCGACCAGACATCAAATCGCCGGGCGAGAACAGATTCGAACGTCACCTTGTCCACGACGCCCTTGTTGTAGGAGAATTCAGCTCCCGCTTTCAACAAATTCGTGTTGTTGAACTGGTTCGAATAATCGAGTTTGATGGAAGAGGTGCTGCTGCGTTGGTTGAACCACCAGCCTTCATCTCCGGTGAAATACCAGTATTGGGTTTCGAATGAACGATCCTTGTATCCGGCCGTCGGATATCGGGCCTCGTTATTATCCTGCCAGTTGAGCTCTTCCGATGTGTTCCCATCCTTGTCTCGGTCATCGACATCCCGCACGATCTCACGAAAGTGCGTCATGAAGTGCGATGCCTTGATGTCGATGTACGACCGCTCATTCAATGAGTGCGTGAACAACATTGCGACATTGTAGCTGTTCCGTACCGGAACAGAAATGTGTTCCTGCATCCCGGACTGATAAATGTCCCGGACATAGCGATACTTCCGTCCGTTGAAATCGATGGAGTCGACGCCGTAGTCGGTGAACAGGGGAGCAGGATAACTCTGTGGATCAGCGACGAAGTGGAATTGCTCCAGGACGGATTGTCCGGCCTCAGAGATAACGCGCTGATAGAGGTCGGATGTGTATCCGTCACTCAGGGGTCCGTATTTCGAGTATCGGTGATAGTAGTCGTCGTCGCGCGACCAGGATTTCAGTCCGGTGATAGAAATGCGTGTGGACGGAAACGCCGCCAGGAACTTCATCTGATAGGACTCACTGATGAAATCCTGATGGGGGAGGAAATCCTTGGTTTGCAGTGCGACGTCGGATGAACCGGAAAGGGAGAACCGTCCGCCGAGCAGTTCAACGGCGGGGGTGCTGAGGAAGACCTCATAATTTTTCCAATCCGGTTGGCCGGAGCCGTAGGCGTTGGGGCGCCATTCCATCTTGGTCCAAGGGAAATCGGAGGTCCGCACACGGAGCTTCGCGCTGAAGCGGGACGTCGGATCGCGCATGACCGTGTTGACGATCCCGGATTGGGCGTTCCCGTACTCGGCCTCGAATCCTCCGGTGGAGACCTGGATCTCCGACACGCCGATCTGAGGGAGATTGATCGCGAAGCCCCCGGTATTTCCCGTATATCCGTTCACCGCGCTTCGAATGGGAATGCCGTCGACAAGAAACATCGCCTCATTGAAACGGCCGCCGCGGAAGTGGCTTCCCACGACCCCCGCCTGAAGCTGCACGATCTGACGGAAGTCGTCGACGGGCAATGCGTTGATGGCATCTTCGTCGATGACGTGCTTGGTCGCCGTCTTATCTTGTTGGATCGCCGGCCGTTCGGCTGTCACGACGACATCGCGCATTTGTATGTCCTCGGTCGACAGCGAGAAGTCGAGAGTGGTTGTCATATCGGCCATGACTCTCACGTTGGTCACGGTCTTGGTGCCATAGCCAAGGATCGATGCGCGAACGCTGTACGTGCCGACGGGGATATTGAGGATGAAAAAGTTGCCTTCTGGATCGGTCGTGGCGCCCATCGTTGTGCCCACGAGCATCACGTTGACCGACGGAAGAGGTTGACCCGTGGCAGCATCGGTTACCTTGCCGGCGATCTTTCCCGTGTTCCCGGCCCAGGCAGCATACGTGAGGAGGAGCAGTAAGCAGAGGAGTTTCTTCATGGATTCCTCGAGAGAGAAAAGAATTCCGGTTGAACCATTCGTTCCTGATCCGGCTCTCTCCGCCTCTCGATCCCCCTACACACAACACCCGGCTCTCCGGGCGGAGAACCGGGTGTTGAAGCCGCAGCTCAGGAAGTCGATGAGCCTACTTCAGCAAAAGCATCTTGCGCGTAGAAGCGAATCCTCCTGCTTGGACCGTATACAGGTAGAGGCCAGATGGCAAGTTCGACGCATCAAATGTGAGCGTGTGTGTGCCGGCATTCATCATGCCTTCCTGAATGGTTGCGACGAGCTGACCGAGCAGGTCATACACCTTCAGGGAGACCTGCGATTCCATGGGAAGCGCGAACCGGATGGTCGTCGTGGGATTGAACGGATTCGGATAGTTCTGATCCACGGTGAATGCGGTTGGAACGGCTGTCGGTTCGTTGCCCACGTCTGTGGTAGGAGGGGTGAACTTCAGCGCCTTCTGATAACCGACCACGTAGCCGAGCGTCTGTCCCAGGAAGTGTGCGTTCGTCATGTCTGTTCCGTCGCCCGGAGAGCCGGGAGAGATGTCCGTCCAAGTTGTTCCATTCGTGGACCACCAAGCCTTCGGATCATCACCTTTATATCCAACGGCGAGGAGAAAGTTCGTTCCACGGATCGGCTTCACCGCCTTGACGACACAGCCTGATTCAACTAGGATGGAATCGCTCCAAGTCGCACCGCCATCCGTTGACCGATGAACGTACGAACGGACGCCGGAAGCCGTTTGACGAGGGACGAGCCAGCCTTCCGTGGTGCTCGCCATGTTGATCGAGCGGATGGAATATGCATTCGACAGACCACCCGTAAGCAGGACGTCGGCCGAGGTCCAGGTCGCGCCGAAGTCGGTCGTGCGCAGGATGCGCGGCGCCGTGCCGCTGCCGTAATACGTTGTGATCCAGACCACCGGGCCAATTCCATCCATGCACTGATGGTAACTGGAACTGCTGATCGTGCTGGTGTTCAATTCTGCCGCAGGAAGGTTGGTGAAGCGGGTCCATGTCGCACCCGCGTCCGTGCTCTTCACCACGCAGAGGCCAGCGGCGTCGGCATCCCCAATCGCCATCACGGAATCTCCGCCCGTGAACTTGATGCCGTTGAAGTATCCGTTCCCGCCGCCGTACGTGAACACGTTCGTCCAATTGGCGCCGCCGTCGGTGGTACGATAGATGTCACCGATCCAGGTCGCGGCCAGGGCGATGTTCGAATCGCGTACCGTCATGGAATAGCCAAGGGAATTCGTGAAGGTGAGCGACCTGCGTGTCCATGTCGCGCCGTTATCGGTCGAGCGTAGGATGAAATCCTCATCTGTCGAAAGGTCGTATCCGCCAACCCAGATGAATCCCTCGGGCGTTGCGAAGACATCGTCGAGTGAATTTCCAAACGCAACGAGATTCAAGGTATCCCAGAGGGAGATGGAAGCCTTTGCGAGACTCGGCACGCCGACTGATTCAACGGTGGCCCGGTCGAGCTTCGCGCGCTTCTCGGCACGTGGGTCCTTCGATGCTGTTGCGGTGACGGCGATCAGGAGGATCAATACTCCGAGATTGAACCAATGTCGCATAGCTGACCCTTTCGGTTGTTAAGTGGGAGGAAGTGCTGCTGGAGAAAAAACCATGACAACATTAACACTTGATTGGAACGTTGTCAAGTGTCCTGGTATGAAGAA
>JALONE010000231.1 GCA_025455125.1 Bacteroidota bacterium | reverse complement strand
GGCCGATATTCTGGATAGCATGGGGGCCAAAGTGCTCGCCGCGGAGGACGGTCCGCAGGGGATAGAGCTCTTCAAGAATAATGCCGAGTCTGTCTCGATGGTGATCGTCGATCTCTCGATGCCGAACATGAACGGGGCCGAGGTTGCCACGCGATTGAAACAGATGAGCTCCGCCGCTCGCATCGTCCTTTCGTCCGGGTATGCCGAGGATGATATCAAACGACGCTACGACTGCTCGGGCTGCGACGGCTTCATCCAAAAACCGTTCCGCCCGAATGCGTTTCTGGACCTCATCGGTCGCGTGCTCTCCAAGTGATCCGTTTGTGCCCGAGCGCGATCTGAAGCCGACCCGTCGCGTTTCACCGCCTGCCTTCATTCACACATCAACGACCGCTCCGGATGAATCCCGGATCTTCTGCCCATGAAACTCGTTTCGTTTGTCCATCATCATCATCCGTCGTTTGGGATCTTGCGAAACGAGGTCATCCTGGACGTCCCCGCTCTCTTTCACGTGTTCGGGGGTGCGGTCCCCGGAAAGGGGACGTTGCGGACCTTTCTGTCCGAAGCAAATGACCCGCTGGGGACATTGACCGGCCTCCTGGCAAACATCGACAAGGTGGGTCAAGTGGGGATGGAGGAGCTTCGCTCGCATGGCGTGCTTCTTCCCGTGGATCATGTTGAATTGAAAGCCCCGATTCCCGATCCCTCGAAGATCGTGGCGGTCGGAATGAACTACATGGATCACTGCCGGGAACAAGGTGCTGAGCCGCCGAAGAATCCGGTACTCTTCTGCAAATTGCCAAGCGCAATCACGGGACCAGGTGCGTCGATCACGTGGGATTCCACGTTGACTCGGAAGGTGGATTTTGAAGCCGAACTGGGTGTCGTGATCGCTAAGCGGGCACAACGCGTGTCTCCGCAGGATGCACTCTCATTCGTCTTGGGCTATCTCCCGGTGAATGATGTCTCCGCGCGGGATCTTCAGTTTGGGGATGGACAATGGATCCGGGGAAAATCACTCGATACATTCTGCCCGATGGGACCGGCGATCGTGACGGCGGACGAAGTTCCCGATCCGCACGCGCTTGGGATCCGCTGTCTTGTGAATGACGTGGTCTTTCAGGACTCCAACACGAGCGAAATGATCTTCAAGGTCCCGGAACTGATTTCGTTCGTTACGCAAGGGATCACGCTGGAGCCGGGCGATGTCATCTCGACCGGAACTCCGCATGGCGTCGGGGTCTTCCGCAAACCATCGGTCTACCTCAAGGATGGAGATCGAGTTTCCGTTGAGATCGAGAAGGTCGGCGTTCTCAACAACACCTGTTCCGTGCGATGATCCGATGAGCGCACAGTCGCAATCCTCTGATCGCCCCGCAGTATGCTACCACTGCGGCGCCGTGGCGGGTTCCGACCCGGTCGAGTTCGACGGCAAGGTGTTCTGCTGTCACGGCTGCAGGGCGGTCTATGAGATCTTGTCCCGGAATCAGCTGTGCGATTACTATCAGATCGAAGACACGCCAGGTCGTGTTTCTACTCTGCGCCAGACCGGACGGTTTGAATACCTCGACAATCCAGCGGTTGCCGAGGGTCTCGTGGAGCGGTATGGACCGGAGATGGCTGTCGTTCGCTTCCGTGTCCCGCAGATGCACTGCAGCTCCTGCATCTGGCTCCTCGAGAACCTCCAACGGCTTGATTCGGGCGTTCGCGGAAGCCGCACGGAATTCCTCAAGAAACGCGTGACGGTGCGCTTTCATCCCGGGCAAACAACGCTTCGCCGGATCGTCGAACTCCTCGCATCGCTTGGGTATGAACCTGAACTGAATCTGAGCGCACTCACGGATGTCCCTGAGGAAAAGGTCGACCGGTCGCTGTACATCCGTGTCGGCGTTGCGGCATTCTGCTTCGGAAACATCATGCTGTTCAGTCTGCCGGAGTATCTTTCCTCCGGTACTGCGGAGGCAGAATCACGCACGTTCTTCTATTACCTGAATCTGATCCTCTCCATTCCGGTCACCTTCTACAGCGCCAGCATCTACTTCTCATCGGCGATCCGAGGGCTCGCGAAACGGATCATCAACATCGACGTCCCCATCGCGCTCGGGATCGCCATCGTCTTCCTGCGCAGCGTTGTCGATGTGCTCTTCGTATATGGACCGGGGTATTTCGACTCTCTCACCGGTCTGGTGTTTCTCCTCCTGATCGGTCGCGTTTTTCAGATCAAGACCTATGAACAACTGAATTTTGATCGCAGGTACGAAGCGTATCTTCCGCTCGCGGTGACCGTCCTGCGCAATGGGATTACTTCGCAGGCGCCGGTGACCTCGCTCAAGCCGGGGGATCGCGTGCTGCTCCGGAATCAGGAGGTCCTCCCGGCCGATGGCGTGCTCATGAGTGAACGAACCGATGTCGATTACAGCTTCGTGACAGGGGAGCAACACGCCGTCGCACAGGAACGAGGGGCATTGCTGCATGCCGGAGGACGTATCGCAGGCGTCGCAGCAGAGGTGGAACTCGTTCGTGAAGTCTCGCAAAGTTCGCTGGCTCAAGTCTGGGATTCCTGGCCCCGGTCGGGTGAAGGGAAGACCCGACTCATGACGTTGGGGAACACGGCGGGGAAGTACTTCACGATCGGAATTCTCCTGATTTCCGCCGTCACCGCGATCGTATGGATGCAGGTGGATGCGAGCCGGACGCTGGATGCGGTCACGGCGGTCCTGATCGTTGCCTGCCCGTGCGCACTGTCGCTCGCAGCACCCTTCGCATTCGGGACGGCGATGCGAATCCTCGGACGCCGGAAACTCTTCTTCAAAAACGCCGCTGTCGTGGAATCCCTCGCCCGGGTGGATACGGTCATCTTCGACAAGACGGGGACGCTGACGGCAACGAAGACAAAGACGCTGCACTTCGAAGGAACGCCTCTGTCCGAGGAAGAACGAACGCTCGTTGCGTCTCTCGCTGCGAACTCGGCACACCCGTTGAGCCGGTCGATCGTGGATGCACTTGCCGTTCCCCGTTCGACGCCGGTCGAGGCTTTTGAGGAGTCAGAAGGGAAGGGGGTGCGTGGCCGGGTGGGTGGTATCGAGGTGCGGCTGGGGTCTGCATCCTTCATCGGTGCTTCCGAAGAAGAACGGTTCGATTCGACCCGGGTGCATCTTGCGTTCAATGGCAAGCCGCGCGGTTCATTCGGATTCGAGACCCGCTATCGTGAACGAATCGAGGAAGTCTTGCAGGAACTAGGCAAAGACCATGAACTGCACGTCCTCTCCGGCGATGGTCCCGGCGAGGAGCAACGGCTTCGGACGATCCATTCGAAGTTCGCCTCGCTGATGTTCCGTCAATCGCCGACCAACAAGCTCTCCAGCGTGCGCGATCATCAAGAGAGAGGAAGGGCGGTGTTGATGCTTGGGGACGGACTGAATGACGCCGCGGCATTGTGGCAGGCCGATGTGGGCATTGCCGTTACGGAAGACGTCAGCACCTTCACCCCCGCATGCGACGGAATCATGGAGGCGTCGACCTTTCCCGCGCTCGATCGTCTCGTCCGATTCGCACGAACGGCGCTCGGCGTCGTCCATGTTTGTATCGGCGTCTCGCTTGTCTACAACATCGTCGGACTCTGGTTCGCCGTGCGGGCGGAATTGTCTCCGTTGCTCGCCGCGGTTCTAATGCCGGCGAGTTCGATCACCGTTGTCGCGCTGGCGGTGGGACTGACGGAATGGCGTGCGCGCCGGAAAGGAGTGATCTGATGTCCGTGCTCTGGGT
>JALONE010000007.1 GCA_025455125.1 Bacteroidota bacterium | reverse complement strand
GTCGGGGATTGCGGGAAAATCCTTGCTGCTCTCGCCAACGAGATTGTACTCTCCCGTTTCTGTGATCATCTTGATCTTGTTCGACGTCAGATCAGCGTGAAACAGGATCTGTATGTCGGGAAGCGCGCGGATCGTATCCATCAACCGGCGTGCGGGAACTGCGATCGCTCCATCCTCCGATCCCTTTACATCGATCATCGCCGACATGGATATCTCGAGATCTGTTGCAATGACATGCAGGGAATTCTTTTGAAGGGAGAAAAGGAAATTTTCCAGGATAGGCAGCGTTGACTTTGTCGGGACAGCTCCGCTGATCTTCGTCAGCGCCTTTTGCAGATCAGTGCTGTTGACAGTGAATTTCATCCCGGTGGCTCCTGTGGAGAGAAAGGTGTCTACGAAACGTAGTCAAAAATCAGGGGAATTTCAACAAAACGCACACGCTCATGTATAATCAATAAGAAGATAAGATTAAGAGAAGAAGAATAAGAATGCCGTGGACAACGTGGATAGCGTATCTCTTGCCGGGAATCCCGAAGAGTTCGAGCAATAATTATCCCCAATCGTTCTGTGCAGGGCATCTGGATAAACAGACACTTATCAACACGCCATAAGGAAGAGACAAATGCGGACGCCTTGTCCACAGTGAGTTCACACCGACTCACAGTTTATCCACATCACGTGGGTCAGTACGGATATGTCAGGAAAGCGTAGGTCAAACTCAAAGCAGCCCACATCAAGATGCCGCGCAGCAGCAACGCATGTTGTTTCTTCATCGCGTGCCAGATGCGTGCGCCATAGTACATCACCGGAAGAAACAGAAAGAAGCACAAGAGCGATTGGAGAATGTCCAACGCGCCTCCGAAGAAGGCGAGAAGATGAATGCCGGCATTCACCACCCATCCGTAAAGAACGATCAAGTGGAAGAGATACACGAAGAATGACTCAACGCCCAGCACGGTCAGCCACCGTGGAAACCACTGATGGACAATGAACTTTTCAAGGAACCATAGTGCGGCGAGAACGACGAGGAGAATTCCAAGCCGCATCCAGAAGAAATTCGGTCCCGTCGACCAGTAGGCGTTCTCGTCCGGGGAAGAAAGCAGGAACTGCTCGGAAACCCAGGCGAACACCATGAGCAAAAATCCCGCGAGCAGCATTCTCCGGATGAACCGTCCCCCCGCTTCGCTCTCTTCCGCACGGAGAAACAACCAGGCACACACCACCCCGGCAAATACGAATCCGGCGAAGGGAACTATCGGATAGGGCGAGCCCGTGACCGTGTTCAACGCCGAACGAAGCCACAACGGAAGTGAGGGATCGAGAGACCATGTCGAGACTGAAGGGGTCAAATACACCAGCGCAGGCACCAGGAGCGCGGTTGTCCGGCAAAAGAGGCGGTCGTTGCGAAGAAGGACGAGCAGGAAATAAAGGAATAACAGCGCTATGCCGATGCACTGCAGCACCCCGAAGGAAAGGAACATCTCCCATTGATCCGCGGTACCTTCAGCGATCGTCTTCTGGAGCGAGAGATACGGCGCGTGAAGTGAATATCCCACCGCGATCAGCATGAACGCGCGACCGGCCCGGCGAGCCCATCCCCAGGAAAAACGGGTGACCACACCCCAACGGCGAGAGGTGGAAATGGCGAATGCGAATCCGGCGCCGAAGAAGAAGCCCGGAGCCGTAATCCCATGGATGAGTTCATGGAACGTGAAGAGGGAACCGGCCTTTATTTCGGGCAGGAGCAGGGCGCGGACGAAGTGTCCCTCGAGCATGAGCACCACAAACAGACCGCGGTACAGATCCAGGAAGCTGTACCGCGCTGTTTGAGATGATGCAACTATGGACGAAGAATCGGTCAAACGGCTCCGACGACGGCGTTGATGGCAACGACATTCACGATGTCGGCAACGCTGCACCCCCGGGAGAGATCGAACGCGGGCTTCCGCAATCCCTGCACAACGGGACCGACAGCCTCGGCACCCGCAAGTCGCTGCGTGATCTTGTAGCCGATATTTCCTGCGTTGAGATCCGGGAAGATAAAGACGTTTGCCGATCCGGCGACAGGGCTGCCGGGCGCTTTGGATTTTCCAATCGACGGAACGACGGCGGCGTCGAACTGCATCTCGCCATCCACCAGCATGCTCGGACGCTTCTGTTTCACCACCGTGGTCGCCGCTTGGACCTTTTCAACGAGCGGGTGTGCCGCGCTCCCTTTGGTCGAGAATGAAAGCATGGCAACGCGGGGCGTTTCGCCGAGGAGCTTTCCATGGTTTTCCGCCGAGGCGATCGCGATGTCGGCCAACTGCTCAGCGGTCGGATCGGGAACAACCGCGCAATCGGAGAATGTGAGAACCTTATCGCTGAAGACCATGAGGAAGAAGCTGGACACGATGCTGATCCCCTCCGCCATTCCGATGATCTGAATGGCGGCGCGCAGCACATCTCCGGTGGTCGAGAGAGAGCCCGCAACACTGCCGTCTGCCATGCCGCGACGGACCATCATAGCGCCAAAGAACAATGGATTGCGCATGATGGGCCCTGCCTCCTCCATCGTCATCTTCTTTGCTTTCCGAAGCTCGTAATATTCCGCGACGAAGGAATCAAGATGCGGCGACGTTCCAGGATCGACAACATTGACGCCGTCGAGCGACACGGCGATCTCAGCCGCCTTAGCGCGGACGACCTTCTCATCGCCGATCAGTGAAATGGTTGCGAGCTTCTCGTCGACGCAAATGCGGGCGGCGCGAATTGCGCGCTCGTCGGTCGCATCGGGAAGGACGATATGCTTGTGAAGGTTCTTGGCTTTTGTTTTGATGCTTTCGATCAGGTTCATGTTTGCCATTGACGCGCTTTCGATTGAACGGTGGGGTGTGTTCTGCCGAATTGACAACAGAAAGATACGCAACACTTGAAAAACCAACAAAACCCATTGTATTAAAAGAACTTAATGTACGACTAGCCTCATTGATGCACTGACAAAGTTTCACTAATTTTTTGCTCTGAGGGCGGAAGTGGAGAAGCCGAGAAACATCTATATCGAGACGTACGGTTGTCAAATGAACGTCGCGGATTCCGAGGTTGTCCTTGGAATTATGCGGGAGGCGGGCTACTCACGGACGGAAGAGGCAACGAAGGCCGACGTCATATTCGTGAACACCTGTGCTGTTCGTGAGAACGCGGAACAGCGGGTCTACGGGCGACTGGGTGATTTCCGGCATCTCAAACGCTCGAATCCCGCCGTTGTGCTTGGCGTACTGGGATGTATGGCGGAACGCCTGCGGAAAGATCTGCTCGAAGAGGAAACATCGGTCGATCTGGTCGTGGGTCCGGATGAATACCGCAAACTTCCAGCGCTCGTCGACGCGGCAATGCAGGGAGAAAAAGGCATTGCAATCCGGCTCTCGCGTGTTGAAAACTACGACGACATTGAGCCGCTTCGAGAGGACGGCATCTCGGCGTGGATCTCCATCATGCGCGGCTGCGACAAGTTCTGTACGTTCTGCGTCGTTCCTTTTACGCGGGGTCGTGAACGAAGCCGCTCGCTTGACAACATCGTGCGCGAAGTGGAACGGCTTGCGCAGCGAGGCTTCAAGGAAGTGACGCTGCTCGGTCAAAATGTGAATTCGTACCGCGATGCGGACCATGATTTTGCCGACCTGCTTGCACGGTGCGCCGCGGCCGATCGTTCGATGCGCGTACGCTTCACCACGTCGCATCCGCAGGACATGTCGATCAAGCTGATCGAAACGATCGCCGCGCACGAGAACATCTGCAAGTACATTCATCTCCCCGTGCAATCCGGCTCCGACCGTATTCTTGAGTTGATGAACCGGACCTACACGGCGGATGAATATCTTCGACTCGTGGACCGGATCAAGCGGACCATCCCCGGCGTCAGTCTGTCGACGGATATCATCGCCGGGTTTCCGACCGAAAGCGATGCGGACCACCGAAAGACCATCGAACTGATACAGGCGGTCGAATACGATGGCGCATTCACGTTCAAATATTCGCCGCGCGAGAACACCAAGGCGTGGAACATGGCGGACTCCGTTCCGGAGGAGCTCAAGATCGAGCGGTTGAATGAGATCATCGATGTTCAACGCGCCATCTCGTTCCGTCTGAACCAGCAACTGATCGGACGCACGGTCGGCGTATTGGTGGAAGGAGAAAGCAAGAAGTCGGATCAGGACTTCTGCGGACGCACGGATACGAACAAGATGGTCGTCTTCCCGCGGAACGGATATCAACCGGGCGCGTACGCGGAGATTTGGATCCGGCGTGCGAATGCGGCGACGTTGTTCGGTCAACACGAACCAAGCACGGCACAGGAGGGATAAGCAATGCGCATTGGCATACTGCCGTTTCTTATCGGCGTCGTCCTTGTGAACAGCGCAATCGGGCAAACAAGCGGAAGCGAGCCGAACATCCAGCGAAGATTGGAGTTGATCGAAAAGGGCGAGGGTGAATCTGTGAAAGGCGAACTGCCCGCGTTGATGACGACGTATCAGAACAACCCCGGCGTCATCTATCTCCAGGCGGTGTTGACGTCGGATGGGAGCGAGGCGTCGAAGCTGTATCAGAATATCGTGGACAACTTTCCGCGCAATGAGTGGGCAGACGATGCGCTGTTTCGCCTGTATCAGTATTACTACTCGATCGGGCTGTACAAAACGGCGGAGCAGAAGCTGGCGCAGTTGAAGGCGGAGTATCCGTTCTCGGCATACGCATCAGAGGAACCGCTGGGCACAGAACAGAAGCCCGTGATCGAACAGAAGCCGATCGCGAAGAACACGCCGGAAGAACAGGCCCCCGTTGTGGCGGAGCAAAAACCACCGGTGGTAGCGAAACCGGACGTCGTCGACAGGCCGGTGGAAGTGAAGCCGCGCGGCAAGGTGCAGAAGTTCTCCACAGGATTCACGGTGCAGGTCGGGGCTTTTTCGACGATCCAGAACGCCGAGGAATTGAAGAAGCGCTTTGAACGCGAAGGACATGTCGCAACGATCTTCACGATGGTCAGCGGCGGCAAGAAGCTGCACAAAGTGTGGGTGGGGGAATTCAAGACGTTCAACGAAGCGCGCCAATTTGGCGCGGATGTGAAGAAAAACTTCAATCTCGAGTCGATGGTTGTATCCCGCTGAGCACGCATGGACCGCGCTAAATTCCAGAAGGAAACAGGGCTTGTTGGACGCTCGGAAGAGATGCGTGAGATCATCGACGTCATCCTCCAAGTGGCGCCAACCGACCTGAGCGTTCTCATCACGGGAGAAAGCGGCACAGGAAAAGAAGTGGTCGCGAAGGCGATCCACCGGGCAAGCCGACGGAGCGACCGAACGATCGTTTCCGTCAACTGCGGTGCGATCCCCGAAGGGTTGATGGAAAGCGAGCTTTTCGGCCACGAGCGGGGCGCATTCACCAGTGCGGTAGATATGAGGAAGGGATACTTCGAGATCGCGGACGGTGGAACGATCTTCCTCGACGAGATCGGCGAGACGCCGCTGGCGACGCAGGTGAAATTGCTTCGAGTGCTGGAGACCGGAGAATTTATGCGCGTCGGTGCGTCCGTGATGCGCATGTCAGACGTCCGGATCATCGCAGCGACGAACAAGACCCTGGAAGCGGAAGTCCAGCAAAAACGGTTCCGCGCGGACCTCTACTTCCGTCTTCGAGCAGTAAGCCTCCAATTGCCCCCGCTGCGCAACAGACGGGAGGATATCCCCGCGCTGGTCGACCACTTTGTCCGTGACGTGACAGAACGCAACAACCTGCGATTTGCGGGGTTCACAGACGACGCAACCGAATTATTGATGGCATATCGATGGCCCGGCAACGTCCGGGAATTGCGCAACCTGATCGAGAGCGTGATCGTCCTCGAGAAGGGCCGGCGCCTGAACGCAGACGACGTCCAAAAGTACTTGCAGGAGATCGCGCCTGTGATCGCAGAACGAAACCTTCCCGTGGTGACGAACAAGACCGTGGAGCAAGCGGAGCGCGAATTGATCTATCGGGCCCTGTTGGATCTGAAGGGAAACATCATCGAGTTGCGGGACCTCTTCACAACGCGGATGAGCGCGGGACATGACGTCGCAGTAAGCGGGGAACATCGCAACGGCAACGGCGCGGTCACGTTGGACGAAATGGAGCGGCGGCTGATCATGGATGCGCTGGACCGGCACAACGGGAATCGTCGCATGGCGGCGAAGGACCTGAACATCAGCGAACGAACGCTGTATCGGAAGATCAAGGATTATGGACTGCAGTAAGTCAGAAGTCAAAAGACATAAGGCAAAAGGGGTAACGGCTGCGCTGTTGCTGATGGCGGCTGCACTTGCAGGATGCACGTACTCCTTCACGGGCGCGTCGGTGCCGCCGCATCTGAAGACGATCGCGATTCCCGCGGTGGAAGATCAGAGCGGGTTTGGCGACCCGACACTGCGCGACTCGTTCACGCGGGACCTGATGCAGCAGTTTACAAGCGATAATACGCTTGAGATCTCCGACCGCGCGAACGCCGACGCGGTATTGGAAGGCGTCATCACCGATGTGCGAGACGCGCCGGCCGTGCTGGAGCAAGGAGAGAATGTCTCCGCGCGGCGGATCAGCGTGTCGGTTCGCATGACATTTCAGGATTTGAAGCTTCGCAAAAAGGTTTGGGAAAAGACATTCACGCAGTACGGAGATTATCCGTCCGGCGGCGGACTTGCCCAGCGAAAGCAGGGCGTGGACGAAGCCGTACGAAAACTCACCGAAGATATCTTGAACGAAACAGCCGCAGGATGGTAACCCCATGACGCTTGCCGCATTCTTCTTCCGCCAGGAGATCGTGGAGAATCCCGTGTTCACGGATTTTGTCCTCTATCTCTATTTCATCTCCCTCTCGATCCTCTTCGTTTTTGGCGCGCACGGATTCGTGATGGTGTTTCATTATCTCAGACAGCGCCGTATTGAGAAGCATCAGCCAGATCTCGTGGAAACCCCAATGGTGACAGTACAGCTCCCGATGTACAACGAGCTCTACGTTGCCGAGCGCATTATCGATGCGGTCTGCGCGATGGACTATCCAAAAGACCGAATGGAAATTCAGGTGCTTGACGATTCCACGGACGAATCCATCGAGGTGAGCCGTCGGGCTGTTGAGCGCTATCGAGCGCTGGGATACAACATCGAACACGTTCGACGACCGAGCCGCACGGGCTTCAAGGCGGGCGCGCTCAAGTATGGACTCGAAACGGCCAAAGGAGACTATATCGCGATCTTTGACGCGGACTTCGTGCCGAACAGGGATTTCCTCGAAAAGACGATCCCGCACTTTGCGGCCGATCCACGCATCGGCGTTGTGCAGACGCGCTGGGAACACCTGAACGGCGAGTATTCACTGCTGACGCGGACGCAGGCCTTCGCGCTCGATGGACACTTTGTCATCGAACAGGATGTGCGCAACAAGGCGGGGTTCTTCATCAACTTCAACGGTACGGGGGGCGTGTGGAGGAAAGCGGCCATCCTTGACGCCGGAAACTGGCAAGCCGACACATTGACGGAAGACCTTGACCTCAGTTATCGCGCACAACTACGCGGATGGAAATTCAAGTACCTATGCGACGTGACGTCACCCGCGGAGCTCCCAGCCGAAGTGAATGCGCTCAAGACACAGCAGTTCCGATGGACAAAAGGAGCGATCGAAACGGCGCGGAAGATCCTGCCCGAGCTCTGGAAATCCAACATCCCGCTCAGGCTCAAGATCCACTCCACGTTTCATTTGACGAACAACATCGTGTTCCCCTTCATCATTCTGGCCGGCGTGTTGAACGTACCGTTGGTCTTCATTAAACAACAGGGCGGGCATGAATCATATTTTGCGATGATGTCGGTATTTGTCCTTGCGTTCATCGGATCATTCCTCTTCTATCTCTTCTCGCAGAAGACCGTGTATGGCGACTGGCGCAGACGGATCCTCCTGTTCCCGCTGTTCATGGCTGGGAGCATGGGGTTTGCGGTGAACAACTCGAAAGCGGTCTTTGAGGGGTTGTTCCGTCGCCGCAGCGAGTTCGTCCGTACGCCGAAGTATGCAATCCAGGGGAAGAAGGATTCGTGGACGGAGAAAAAATACGCCAGCAAGAAGAAAACAGACTGGGTGGTCGTCGTCGAGGTCGTCCTGGCGGTCTATTGCTTCTTCGGTGTGATTTCTTCATTATATTATCTCGAGATAGCCGCGGTGCCGTTCCAGTTGTTGTACTTCCTCGGCTTCTCGTTCGTGTCATGGTTGTCCATCAAACACTCACTTGATGCACGGAAACTGCGCCAGCAAGCCGCCCATTCATGACTGTTGAGCAGGAACAGATCGCCGCTCTTGAGCGAAAGGTAGGACCGGACGCGAGGTCTCCGCTGTTCGCCCGCCTTGCCGAGCTGTATCTGAACGACGGGCGCGCGGAAGACGCGTTGCGGCTCTGCGACAGCGGACTGGCGAATCATCCGTACTACACGACTGGACACCTCATCAAGGGGAAGGTCTTGCTCTCCTTGAACATGCCGACGGAAGCACGCAGGCATTTTGAGATCGTCGTTGACTTCCTTCCGGGCAGTCAAGCAGTCCGAGACCTCCTCGCCTCCATTCCACCACCCGCAGAAGAAACGCTGGTTGTACCCGAGCCGCCGTCGGTAGAAGAGAAGCCGAAGCGGCGCATCGAGGACATGTTCCAGCAGATCACCGCGGAGCCTCCCCCCGCGAAGGCTCTTGAAGAACCGCCGCTTCCGCCGCAACCGGAAGAACCGGTTCCGACATCTGACTTCATCGAGCCCGCTCCTTCGGCGGAGGTTGCTGTGCCGCAGGAATTGCCTGCCGACGAAGGCTTTGGACTTCCGGCCGAGCCCGCTTCGGTTGATGCCTACGGTTTCGCGCCAGCGGAAACCGTTGAGCACGTTTTGCCGCCAGAGTTTACGGCGCCACCCGCCGAGCCAGCATCTGAAGAATCGCCACCCAGCCCGGTAGAACAGCCCCCCGCGCAAGATTTCTTTGGAGGCATCTCTGGATATACACCGGACACCACGGTAGATTATCAACCGTCGTATGTAGAGCCCGAGGCTCCAACGGGAACCGTGCTCTTTGGAGAAATGCCGCCTTCGGAGGCCCCTCCCGCAGCAGAGCCATCGTCGATTGCTCAGCAGGAAGAACCTGCGGCATTCACAGGATTTGGTTTTCCAGAACCGCCTCCGATGGTCGAGGAAGCGCCTCCGGTTCCCGCGCCCTCTCCGGAGACTGTGCCGGCGGGGGGAGACATGCTTTTCAGCGGACCGATGGACGGGGACACGTATGAAAAGTTCGCATTGCGGATGCGGGCAGAGATGTCGGGCGAGAACACGATGACGCTGGAGGATTTTCACAGCGGCGTTGCGCCGAAGCCGGTTGGACCCAAGCCCGGGACAGAGAGCGGTATCAAGAAGGATCGGATCGAGGAGTTTGCGGACAAGCTGCAGGATGCGAAGAAGATCACGCCGGTGATCAACTTTTCACAGAAGGCTGCGGTGATCGCTTCGGAAGAAGACATGCCGACAAGCACGGGGTTCGTGACGCCGACCTTGGCGGAGATCTACGCGAAGCAGGGATGGTTTGACGATGCGATCAAAGCATATCGGACGCTGATCGTGACGAAGCCAAGCGAGCGGGAGCGGTTTGAAAAGAGGATCGCGGAGTTGGAGGAGTTGAAGACAAAATCGGGAGAATAGAGGCGAAAGAGACGAGGCGTGCTTCAGGCGAGCGATAGCCGGAAGAGAAGATATCCCGGAAAGGTTCCGGGATTTTTTGTTTTTCAGCGCGAGGAATTGGGCGTGAAGGATCGGGGGGGAAGATCGGGGCGAAGTCTTGTGGAGGGAAATTGGGAAGAGGGCGGATGGCGAAAATGAGGGGGAATGGGGGAAAGATGGTCAAATCTGCACGATTGCGGAGGGGGGGCTTAAGCCCCTTAAGCCCCCTAGGGGGCGGGCTGATTTTCTCACCGCCTCACCCCACCACCCCAGCCCATTTCCACCCTCCAACCCTGCATGACGATTTCTTCGGCAAAACACAAAACAAGAAACCCCGGCTTCTGACCGGGGTTCTTCGCTTCTGACGCTCGAACGAATCAGGCTTTGTTGACCTGCTTCGCCATGCTCGACTTCAGGTTTGCCGCCTTGTTCTTGTGAATCAACCCCTTGGCCGCCATCTGATCGAGATACTTCCCAGCAGGGGCGAGAGCCTTCTGACCCTCTTCCTTGGTCTTAGTCGACCGAACCTTCTTTACGAGCGTCCGCATCTTCGAAACTTGTGCCTTGTTGCGCTCGGCCCGGCGCTTGGTTTGGCGAACGCGCTTTTCTGCTGACTTATGCTGTGGCATCCTCTATCTCCTTTGACTCCGAAATTTCAACAATACTAAATATACCTAGAAATGCTCTGAAATACAAACATTTTGACGATTTCTATTCTTCCCCATGAACCCCGAGTCCGCGCAGGAGGCCATGAATGATCGCGGCAGTCGCTCCCCAGATATCGTGATGCCCATACAGATAGCGATGCACAGGCTGAAGAATCCCCATGCGCTCGCGAATCTCTTCCGAGTGGTATGTTGCGTCGAGAAAGAATGAAACCGGAACCTTCAAGATCTCTGCAACCTCTGCCGGATGCGCATTGAGCGCCGGGAGTCGTTCGATGTATCCTACCACCGGCGTTATACTAAATCCGCTTGGCGTGGCCAGGTCGTCGAACAATCCAAGAACGCGAACACGATCTCTCGGCAGCCCGATCTCCTCTTCCGCTTCCCGTAAGGCGGTTTCGACGATGGAACGATCCGCAGCATCCATCACGCCGCCGGGAAACGATATCTGCCCCTTGTGGTGCTCCACCTCATCCGTTCGCAGCGTCAGAACCAATTTAAGCCCGTCGTCCTCCCTGAGGAATGGAACAAGGACACCGGCGGGGCGGAGGAGACCGGGATCAATTTCGGAGCGCGCTCGGGTGGTCAGGTAGCCGCGTATGTGAGATTCGTTGAACACTGCGTTGTCAAATGCGATCGAGCGCTTGCCGAAAATCGGCGACGAGATCGTCGATGCCCTCAACGCCAACAGACACGCGGATCATTCCCGGTGTAACGCCATGCATGCGAAGCTCTTCTTTGGACAGAAAGATGTGGGACGAGTAGACCGGAATGCTCACGAGTGTTTCCACGCCGCCAAGCGACATAGCGTTCACTGCGACGCGCAGGTGGTCGGCAACCGTGACCGCCGCCTGCACGGCCGTGCGCTTGCGTGAAGGCTTAACCTCGATCGTCAGCATTCCGCCGAATGCGCGCATCTGCTTCTTCGCCAATGCGTGCTGGGGGTGTGAACGCAGTCCGGGATAGAGGACGCGATTGACCTTGGGGTGTCGCTCCAGGGCGCGGGCGAGCGCGAGGGCGTTGTCGTTCTGGCGTTGAACACGCAACTCGAATGTTGCGAGACTTCTGCCGAGAAGAAACGCCGCAAAAGGATCCAAGCAGCCGCCGTGATGTTTGGCAAGGCCCTTGACGTCTTTGATGTACGAAGAGGAACCAACAACACAGCCCGCGACGATATCGCTGTGTCCCCCCAGGTACTTTGTCGCACTCTCAACGATCACGTCGACGCCAAGAGCGAATGGATCCTGGTTCAGAATGGTCGCGAACGTGTTGTCGATCATGATGAGGATCTTGCGACCGAGGCGTTTCTCCGCACGCCGTGTGTGCTTGACAACCTCACGGATATCGATGATGTCGAGTGTCGGATTGGTTGGCGTCTCAAAATACACCATGGATGTTCGCGGTGTTGCAAGCGAGAAGATCTCGTTCAAATGATCGGGGGATACCCAACGAACGGTGATTCCCTGCTTCGGCAACACGTCGCGCATCCATCGATATGATCCGCCATAGAGAGAAGGGGTGCTGATGATCTCATCGCCAGCGTGTGTTACCGCAAGAACTGCGGTTGTAAGAGCAGCCATGCCGGAGGAGAACAGCGCGGCCGACTCAGCCCCCTCGATCAGTGCGAGTCGCTCTTCGACATCATGAACCGTCGGATTATGGTACCGCGTGTAAACATACACGGACGGATCGCCTTTCGCGAATCGGACCGCATCGTCGGACGAGTTGAAACGGTATGTCGACGTCTGATAGATCGGCGTTGTGAGCGGACCCTTGTACGCATAAAGCTTGGTGCCGTGGATGGCACGCGTCGACACGGATGTCTTCTTGGGACTAATGTGAATCAAGCGATTCTTCTTCATGAAAGACTCTTTCGAAGTCGATAAGGGGTGAATTCTACAAAACACATCAATCATATTGTCGATTTTGCGCGAAAAACGCAACCATTACTATTTTCTGACAACAGAGGAACTCTTGATCAACCTGCACGGTTAAGTAACCACGGGGCGTATAAACGCTCAATACGTTCATAACGCTTAATTCGTGGAGGTGTGTGATGAATTTCCAAAAGCTTCTTGGGTTCGCCTTGATGGCGCTCGTTCTGGGGACATCCTCCGTCGTCGCCCAGACTGCTCGTCTTCAGGTGATTCATAACGCGGCCGACCCGGCTGCAGATTCGGTAGACGTGTATCTGAATGGTACGCTTCTACTCAACAACTTCGCTTTCCGGACATCGACCCCTTTTATCGATGCTCCAGCGGGAGTTCTCTTGAATATCGGAATCGCCCCGAAGACAAGCACTTCGGCAAGTGATACGATCAAGAATTTTCAGGTGACGCTAACGGCAGGTGAGAAATACGTTGCGATCGCCAACGGCGTTCTGGCCCCGGCGAGCTT
>JALONE010000230.1 GCA_025455125.1 Bacteroidota bacterium | reverse complement strand
GCGCGACCGCGTGCGGTTCTTCAGCACCTGTCCTCTGCCATCGATGATCCGGATGTCGACGCTGTACGTCCGCTCCTGTTCGAGATTGTAGAGCTCGGCATAGGTGAACACCACGGGGGCGTTCGTGGACCCGAAGATCAGGCTGGGGTTCGGCACTACCTCGTAGCTGTTCTTGTAGAATGGATCAGTCGTCCTCGTGGAGGGAGCGACGTTCGTGCAGAGATCGACGTCGCTGATCGCGACCGTCGCGGGGGTTGGCTGGATCGTCAGCGCGAGCGAGCCACTGTCAGTCCGTGATGGGACATTGAGATCCTGGCCCATCACGTGCAAGCGATACATCCCGACCGGAAGCGCGTAAGCAAGTTTGGCTACGAGCGCGCGCTGCATGCTTTGTTGAGAGGTGTCGGTGATGATCACGGGCATATTCGCCCGATGCGACGTGACGACCGAATCGGTCCTGGTGTCGATGATGACCGTCGTCAAGGCCACGCCCCCGCGAAACACGTCACCCTCCTTCACCAGCGTCACCAGGGAAGGATAGATGCCGTACGAAACTTCCAGATAGTGTTCGGTCTCCGTATATCGGAAGCGGGAATAGTCGAAATTCATGACGAATGCCGAACGGGGGACGATCGCTTGCGCCTGGATGCCGGCATGAACCAGAACGAAAAGAGCGAGCAGACGAAACATGATACGCACGAACCACCTCCGACTATGGGATTACCATCTGAAATGAACGTACAACGCGGGTACTGCCGTGAGCACGGTACCCAATCCTTCGATCAGAATCAAGATTCGACACGCGAACCGGGCGCATGTTGGGACGAAATTCTTCGCGTGATATTGGAATTCTCCACTGGGTCAGCGTCGACCGGGCATTTCGCCGCTCGCAGACAGAAGATTGGCCAACAAGCGAAAGACCCCATGATGAACATTCAACATTTGATTCGTCAGGTGCAGGTTCATGTACGACACCCGTCCCTTTCCAAATCCAAACATTACGATTCCCGGAGTACTGCGGCTCCCGGAGCGAACGACCATCGGCACGTGCACGTCATCGCGACTCCCCCCATCAAGCCGAAGCGTGTGAACCGCCATCGGTCCCATCCATCCGATGTAGTCTTTGCGTCCAAGAGCATTTGGCTCGGTTACAACACCATGCGAATCGTCGACGACCAAGGAATCTTCCCCGGTCCAGAGGGCAGCTCCCTCAACTGAAAAGACGTCTGCACCTTGACCCGCGTTCCATGATTCAGGGGATTGTGTCAGGAACATCACGTGGGCGCCGCGGCGTGCATATTCCCACAGGAGCAGCCGATCCTCGTCGCTCGCGTTGGTCAACACTCCGTGGTCTGCCACGATGGTCGTGCGTTCGACCGATGGGATCGTGTCCGGCAGGTTCTCGACGACGGTCGCCGACCAGCCAAGCCGGCGGATCGCTTGTCGAAGCGCACTCCAACCAGAACGGCTCCACACCACAATGTTCCGCTGTGAATCGATGGCCGCCTGAAATACTCTGGCACCGACTCCCGCCTCGACGAATCCGTCGATGGCGAGCGGAAGGAAGAGAGACGTATCGGGTAAGGAAGGAACGGACCATAGGCGCATCGTATCCACATGCATCTGTCCCTTTCCCTCGAACGCGAATGGGACCGTGGTCGACACGATCGACGCATGTTCGACTGCGATCGCACCACGCACGGGATCGCGCGAGTGGACCTGGAGTCGAACCGGGATCTCCTCGCCCGGAACACACCGGATGATCGGTTCGAGCGGGAGCACATTCATCTTCGGCGAGAAATGGTAACGAAGCTCAATGGGGATCACATAGGACTCTTCCGGTGTCGGAGCGCGATGGATGACGTATGCTTCGACCGTCTCCATGAGTGTTTCCCGCTCCAAGCCATACTGCTCGATGGGATAGGAGTACACCATCGATTTCCCGGGGGAGATCAGTCGCAGAGGGACACCGGCCTCGACCCGGACAGAATTATTCCACTGCTCATTGATAACCCAGCTGCCGAGCCGGGCGGAGGGCAAATAGAATACCGTTGAATCCTTTTTCGGCAAACCGGTCAGTTGGTCGAACACGATCTCGCTAAGCTGGATGTTGCTCAGCACACGTTCACTTTGCCGAACCGAGGCTCTCACACCCGCCAACATCGATCGGATTTCGATCGCTTCTTGCCTCCATCGCCGCAAGGCCTCCTCTTCCTCCACGCGCTTCGCGCGCTTATCCATCATGCGAGTTTCGATCAGTCCGTACAGCCGTGTCATGCGGCGCTTCAACCGATCGCGGGTCGTAACGCTCATCGTCCGGCGGGTGGCGTGAAGGATGCTGTCCGCAAATTGCGTCAATTCCGTCCGGAGTCCTTGTAGCGCCGGTGGAGCCGGAACCGGCAATCCCTCAAAGAACGCGTTCGCCCGTGCCACACGGTCATGCTCGTAAATGCACAGATAGCGCTTGTGTTCGCGATCTGTCTGAACGGTCAACGCTCGCCGATCGTACGCGGCGAGTGCCGAATCGGCCGCCGCAAGCCCCTTCGCACGCGTGGCAGCATTTACTGTCAGCGCCTTCGCCGAGCGCACGGTGGATTCGGCAACGATCCGCTGAACCGTCCATCGCGGCACCGGAAGCATCCGTCGGTACTCTTCGTCTGTTTTGGGGAGGCGCAATCGCTTTGCGGCTTCGATCGTGGCCGTACGCAGCGCCGCCATTCGCCGATTCCCCGCTTCATCAGGCGTTCCCTGAACGAGGATTAGGTCAGGGCGGAGTTTCGAGATCATCGTGATCAACTTTACTTGGAGGCTTTCCGGATCCCAAACCCTGTCGACGGCAAGACTGTCTGCCGGGGTGAGGATGTCGGGAAGGTTCAGGAATCGTGCATCACCCCGCATCATGCGAGCGACCTCATCCGCCGCGGTTCGACGTTCCGCCGCTACTGTGAAGGGATACGCATCCCGTCGCCGGAATGGCAGTGCCTCACCGTTGCTCACGTAGACCACATGGAGCCGGACGCCACGGAGGCTCCGGAGAGAAGCCATCGTTGCGACATCCTCTTCACCGGGGCGCGCGACAACCACCATCGCTGTAAAGCCCGAGCGGAGGGAGAGGGCCCGTTCGGCGACGGCTTTCGCGTCCAAGTTTCGCGCTGTGGAATGCGACTGCAGTGCGATCAACAGGAGGAGCAACAACCAAAGAGCGCGCATAGGTCCTCTAAAAAAAAGAGAGGCCGAGAACTTCCGGCCTCTCCGTAAGAATGAATGGTGTACTGAGAACTGAAACGATTAGAATCCCAGCTTCACCGCGATGACCTGCTGGCCGTCGAAGTATTGCGCCGTGCGGTAGGCATAATCCACCGTCAACGCAAAGCTCTCGGTCAGATAGTCGATACCGACGCCGAACGTGGGACCCCAGATCAGGTCTTCCGTCGCAACATCCGGCAGATACTCGTATCCGCCGCGGCCGAAGAGCGTGATCTCCGGGGCGACCATGTAGCCAACCTCGGCGCCAAACCGGTATTGATCGACATACAGGTTGTCATTCGTGAAGGAGGCATTGACCGAATACGACATCTTGTCTTTGAACTTTCCGTCGTATCCCAGGCCGATCTCCATCAGCGAGGGGAGGTCGAACGTTGCTGCTTCGACCTTGAACCGCTGGCTGGGGCGATAGCCTTCGACCGGCGTCGCGAGCTGATACAAGCCCGTTCCGTCGAACTTCATGCCACCACCGATGTTCTTGATCGCCACGCCGACGAAGCCCTTGATGCCGACGAGCCGATTGTATTGCACGCCGACGTCAAACGCAACGCCGCTGGAGCTGACACGGTCGATCGTGTTCGAGATGAGTTTGATGTTCGCACCGACCGCGATGGCATCCGTGATGTTCTTCGCATACGTCACGCCCAGCGTGATGAACGTCGGGCTGAAGACGCGTCCGGTCAAGCCTTCGGGATCCTCGTTCGTGGTCAGCGAGATGTCGCCAAAACTGATCGACTTCACGCTGAAGGCCAGAACACCGAAGCTGCCAAACGGGGCTGCGACCGCGCCGTAGTTCACGCCGATGTCGGCGATATACGTCGAGTACGAGAACATCGCTTCCGTCGACCGGGTAATGCGGCCGACACCGGCAGGATTCCAGTAAATGGCCTCAATCCCGGTGCTGGAAGAGAGTGTCGAGCCGGAGAGCGCAAGGTCGCGCGCCCCGACAGGGATCAGAAGCTCCGATGCGGCGGCCGTGCCGGTCCGCTTGTTTTGCGCGAACGTATCCGGCACTGCGATCGTCACCACCAGGAGCGCTATCAGAAGCATCACTACGCTGTTTCGCATATTTCGTCTCCTTTTCAATTCCCTTGCATGGTCGGGGATGTTAGTATACATCGAGCACTTCCTGTTCCTGGATGATCGCCAACTTCAGGATCTTGGTGCCCAGGGACGGCATGTCGATGTAGGCAATGTACATCCCGCTCGCAACCGGGAAGTTGTTGGTGTTCGTGAGATCCCAGCGCAAGAACTGAGTATCGTCGTTCTTCACCAACGTACGAACCATCTGACCCGCGAGGTTGAAGATACGGACCGTCGCCTCCTGCGGTAATCCGTTGAACTTCACGTAGCGGTTGAAGCGATTCACTTCGGCCGGATTGAACGCATAGTACGGGTTCGGATAGACATTGATCTTGTCGATGTCCTTCTTCGCCGCATCCACGCTCACCTTCGAAGCGATATCAGCCGTGCTGAACGACCACACGTTGCCCGGCTCGACAAAGTGAGCACCGGCAGCGATGATCTCGAGGATGTCACCATCCACGTAGGGGGCAACCGTCGTGTCGTTGAGCCTCAGCCATCCCGCATACAACAGCGGCGTGCTGAAGATCGGCGTGGCCGTCGATGTACCGACCGTCTGACCGTATTGGTCTGTTGCCGAATACGTGTTGTTCGAAATGAAGAAGTACTCGCGGTCATTCTGTACACCGATGTCCCACTTGCGGTTCCCGCGGAACGACGTGTATGTCGAATTTGTGGTATTCTCATTCATTTCAATGAAGAAGAAATCCACCTGCCGCGGACTTGCGGGATTTGTGACGTCCCAGACCGTGAATGGCTGGTCGAACAAACCCATGAACGAAGCACTACCGGAGGACGTCGAATTCAAGTTCCGCCGATACACGTACGCCTAAGAAATCGATGGCGCAGTCGATGCCGCCACTCAATGCCGTGCCGCCCCAGTTCACACCGCGCCAGTTCGACGGAGCGGAAACGCTCGCGATCTCGGCGTAGGGGACATAGTACGGTGAGCCTGCGAGACCCAGTTGCAGACCATCAAAAATGATGTTCGAATTGCTGATCGTGTATTCTTTCATCAGCGGCGTCGCGTTGACACCCTTCGTCACATTATACACATACCACTGATGGTCGCCAACGCGGAGTGTCGCTCCGCCGAGGTCGACGTCCACACTGTCCGGAACTGCGACTCGGATCTCGTAGGCGTCGCCCGTTACCTTCTTCGGGTCAACGACGTTCAGCGAGATCTCCGCCACGGCTAAACCGGCCGTCTGCGTGACCGTCACAGCATCCGCATACTCCGACGGAATGGTCTCGCCGGGTTTGGGTCCCTGTGGAACGATCGTGTAGATGCGCATTTCGGATTCGAGTTCCTTCGGAACGAAGTTCGGATCCGCACTCCGGGCGTAGGCCGTCACGGCGATATAATACTCCTG
>JALONE010000229.1 GCA_025455125.1 Bacteroidota bacterium | reverse complement strand
TTCAGGAATCGCAGCACGCGCTTCTTGCCGGGGAGCGTCGTCTTGGTGAAGTTGTCCGAGAACTTGAGGGTCGGCCGTCCGCCGCAGACCCCGAGTTTGTACACGCCATCCAGCGCGGGCGTATCCATTGCCGTGACAAGCCGGGTGCCGACACCAAAGGCATCGATCGGAGCCTCCTGCTGGAGCAGACTGCGAATGAGATACTCGTCCAACTGATTTGAAACAACGATCTTGACGTACGGGAGTCCGGCCTCGTCCAGCATCGCGCGGGCGTGTTTGCTCAGATAAGCAAGATCGCCGCTGTCGAGCCGGATGCCCAGCAGCCGATGGCCGTTCTGCTCCAGCTCCTTTGCGACGGTGATGGCATTCGGCACGCCGGACCGAAGCGTGTTGTACGTGTCGACGAGGAGATAGCAGTTGTTCGGATAGATCGTCGCGAAGGCGCGGAAGGCCTGAAGCTCGTCGGTGAAGCTCTGAACCCACGAATGCGCCTGCGTCCCGGTCGTCTGCAGTCCGTAGTGGAACGCGGCATAGACGTTCGAGGTCGCATCGACGCCCCCGATGACCGCGGCCTTGCTCGCATGGATCCCTCCAAGTCCCTGCGCCCGACGGAGTCCGAAATCGACCACGCGCCGGTTCCCGGCGGCGAACCGAATGCGGGACGCCTTTGTTGCGATGAGCGACTCGAAGTTCAGGAGATTCAGCAGAAGGGTTTCAATGATCTGCGCTTCGATGAGATTGCCTTCCACCCGGACGATGGGGGCGAGCGGGAAGACAAGTTCTCCTTCCCGGACGGAGTGGATCGTTCCGTGGAACCGGAACGCGCGAAGGTATTCCAGGAATTCCTGCTTGAAGCCGAACTGACTCAGGTATTCGATCTCCGGCTCCTCGAACCGCAGCGTCTCGAGGATCTCCAGCAGATCGCTGATGCCGGCGAAGATCACATAGCCGCCGCTGAACGGATTCTCCCGATAGAAGAAATCGAAACTTGCATCTGCGTTTCCATGGCCGGAAAGGAGATATCCCTGAGCCATGGTCAGTTGATAGAAATCGGTGTAGAGCGCCGCGTGTGAGTGAAAGACTTTCATTGGATGATTCAGAATGCGTTAGGAATATGACGAACGATGACCTCCGCTCTGCGTTGTTCGATCGCGACCACATCCAGCCGGCAGGGACGGTTCTCGATCCGGTTCACAAGGAGGAAGCCTTCCGCGATACGGCGGATCTGCCGCTGCTTCGCGGGCGTGATGGAATCCTCCGGAAGCCCGTGCGCCCCGCTCCGGCGGAACTTCACTTCGACGAAGACGAGGGTTTCTCCATCTTCCGCGATGAGGTCGAGCTCCCCCCGACCGAAACGGAAGTTCGTCTGGAGAATGCGGAATCCCCGCCCTTCCAGAAAATGGACCGCGATGTCCTCTCCTGACGAACCGATCTCCCGTTTGTTCATTCACCCCCCGAGGATGTGTGCAGGAGAAGTACGAAAAGGTACCCAAACAACCAAGGAAAAACAATCCACGGAATTGGTCATTCCGTACGGGAGGAACGATCGGCCGCATGCGGAAACGCGAGCGATTCCTGCACTGCGTGGAGATGAAACGATCTGCGGTGGACCGGACTCAGGCCGTACCGGCGAATTGCTTCGATGTGCTCGCGGGTGCCGTAGCCTTTGTTCCGGGCAAAACCGTATTGCGGATACTCCTCATCCAGCCGTTCCATCAGCCGATCGCGTGTTTCCTTCGCCACGATCGAGGCGGCTGCAATGCTGGAGCAGAGGGCATCGCCGTCCACGACGGTGCGGAAGGGGAGCGATTCGTGCCGAAACCGATTGCCGTCGACGAGAATGTATTCGGGCACGATATCCAGGGCATCGAGAGCCCCCCGCATCGCTTCCAGCGTCGCCTGCAGGATGTTGATGCGGTCGATCGTCGCGTGGTCAACGACGCCGACTCCGACCGCCAATGCCGATGCGTGGATCTGGTCGAACAATTCTGCTCTCCGGTGCCTCGGGAGCTTCTTCGAATCATCCACCTGCCCGATCTCCCTTCCCTGTTCGATGATGACCGCTGCGGCCACCACCGGACCCGCAAGCGGACCGCGGCCGGCTTCATCCACGCCGGCGATGAAGCGGTACCCTTGAGCCCAGAGGGAGCGTTCGAGGAAGATAGAGGGCATGGGGGAAGTGGGGATTGGAGATTGCGGATTGTGGATTGTGGATTGGGCTACAGTGATCCAGCAATGATGGCGGCGAGGCCGAGGATCATGCAAAGTTTCAGGCGATTGCTGTGCCGCCGCATGGCCGCGGGCGAGTGATCATTCCACACGGTGAAAACCGTGTACGCCACGAGGGCGTCGACCGGCGACACCGCGATGATGAACCATCCGGAGTAGAGACCGGAGAAGTGTGCGACCACCGTTGTCAAGATCAGCGACGCGAGAACCCCAGACGCGATCGCGAGAGCCGGGCGTGCGCCGCGGATGATCGGATAGGTCTGCGCACCGTGCGCACGATCTCCCTCGATGTCTTCCACATCTTTGATGATCTCGCGCGCTAACACGAGCAGAAATGCGAACGCCGCCGGAACAAGTCCCCGCACGACATCTCCGGCCACCGTCGCGCCGTAGATGAATGCCATCCCGACCATGACGGCCACGGTGAGATTCCCTGCAAGCGCAGTTCGCTTCAACGCCGCGCTGTAGACAAACATTAGTGCGAGTGAACCCAAAACGATCAGCAACGCCGGGAGCGAGAGGAGGAGATTCAGGAGGATCGCGACGATCGTCGTCACGAGCCAGACCATCGCTGCATCGCGTTTGGTCAATGCGCCGCGCGGGATGGGACGCTCGGGTCGGTTCAACCGATCGATATCGACATCGAAGAAGTCGTTGATGGCGTTTGCCCCTGAAGTCGCAAGCGCACCGGTCATTCCCGCGATGATCGCCTCCGTCCAGTCCGTCAACCGCCCGGCTGCAATGGCAGCCATTGTTGGAATAGCAACAAATGAGATCGCCACGTTCAAGGGACGCGTGATCTGAAGGAATCCACGCAGGCGGTCAGAATTCATTGATGAGCCGTATGTGAAGTTTCGCGGTGCTGAATGTGTCCCCCGCTCCCAATGCGAGACTCACGCCGATCAATCCAACCGGAGAGTCCACCCGGATGCCGACGCCATATCCGAACTTCGTGTCAGCCTGTTCTGAGAGGCCAAGTATCCTGCCGCCGGGAACTGCGAGTGAGGCACCGTCAAGAAAAGCGTACAAAAAGGAACGCTGACCTGCAAGCAAGCGGTATTCGAAACTCCCCCAAATGAACCGTGTAGCGAAGAACTGCCCTTCGCGATATCCACGGAGCGTCGAGGCACCGCCGACACGGTCCAGGTCAGAAACATCGAGCGTGGGCGTTCGTTTGTCTCCCCAATGAATCGCCGCGGCGAGAACGTGCCGCTGCGCCACGGCGTAATACCCCGCGACATCCATCGTGGCGGTTTGCGTCGTGAACCGGTCCGAAGCTCCCGCGACGGACGTCGTGCCCTTCGTCCCCATCCGGTAGGAGGTCTCGTAGAGAAAGCCGGAAGTCGGAGTCACAAGATCATCCCTGCTGTCGAAACGCAAACGCCCGCCGAAGTTGACGACCGTGTTCCGCGGAACCGTCCGAGTGCCGAACCCGCCGCTGGGGACGACCGCCATGCGCTCGACCGCCACCCCTATACTCCATCGATCATCGAGAGAGATCTCCAGCTCCAACCCCACCTGCTGCCGCACGAACGCAGAATCCTGTT
>JALONE010000228.1 GCA_025455125.1 Bacteroidota bacterium | reverse complement strand
GAACCGTCTGACGGTGAAAGAGGCGAACCTGCAGACCGCCATCACCAACACGGAAGCCGCGAAGAGCCGCATTCTCGATGCGGACATCGCGAAGGAACAGATCTCGGTGGTCAAGCTGCAGATCCTGCAGCAGACCTCCACGGCGCAATTGGCGCAAGCCAACCAGCTGCCGCAGGTCTTCCTGAGCCTCTTCCGGTAAGCCACGCGTTACTGAGGGGCTCGATCGCGAGACCGGGCCCCTCGGGCTTTTCCTTGAATCGAAATTGAGCCACGGCGGAACACGGTGAGTGAGGAGCATATGCAGCATGCAGCGGTGATGGAACAGCAAACGATGGCGCCACCGAAGCCTCTTGTGAGCAAACAAGCGGCCTCGGCGGTGAACGCGTATCGCAAGGAACAGGTTCTCAACATGTCCCCGGTCGAAGTGATCAAGCGCCTCTACGAAGTCGCGATCACCGCGTGCCGGAAGCAGGATGCGGACCTTTCCCGCCGCGCGATCAACGAACTCATTGCCGGGTTGAATTTCGAATATGAGGAGATCGCAATCGGCCTGTACAAGCTCTATGACTATTCCAAGCGGTGCATCCGCCAGGGGAACTTCGACGAAGCTGCAGGGATCCTGGATGAACTCCGCGCCACGTGGGTACAAGCGTTCAAACTGGAATAATGGCAGACCTTTCCTCCATATTATCGTCGAACTCGCAACTCGACAGCTTGATCGCACAGTATCGGGCGAGCCTCCGGACACAGCAGGTCGGTCGCTACGAGGATAAGAAGATCAACCTGACGGCGCGTTCGAATGCAGTGACCGAACTCCAGACGAAACTGAAGTCACTCTGGACGACGACGAAAGACCTCGCGAAAACAGGGACATCCTCCCTGTTTCAGGCGTTTTCAGCGGTGAGTTCGCAAACAAGCGTGCTGACCGCTTCGGCGTCTTCAGGATCTTCTGTCGGTACGCATGCCGTCCAGGTCTCGCAGCTTGCGAAGGCCGATGCGATGGTTTCCGCGCGATTCACCTCCGCGGGGACGACGATCGCTTCTGCGGAGATGACCGCAGAGGAACAAACGGCCGGACAAGCAACGCGTCAATTCCGGGTGCTCGAGAACGGCGTTGTGAAGTCTACGGTGGACGTCACGCTGACAGCCGGGGAATCGAATTCTTCGGTCCTTACCAAGGTCGCTGCGGCGATCAATCAATCGACAGAAACCAGTTCCGTCATGAGCGCCTCGGTGGTTTCCATCAGCTCGACCGAAAGCAAGCTGGTGTTGACCAGCAAGTCGACCGGGGCCAGCCATGCCGTCAGTCTCGAGGATGTGAGCGGGACGCTGCTGGATAATCTGGGCTGGAGTGACTCCGTCGTTTCGGGGCGTAGCGCGGTTTCGTCCAGCACAACGCCTGATGATCCATTGAACGCCCCCGGCGGGTATCTGTACAGCTCCACCAGCCTCCTCGACTCGATGTTCACGGTGGACGGCATCGCGATCCGCCGCGAGACCAACGCGATCAACGACGTCCTGACCGGCGTGAGCTTCGACCTCAAGAGCGTCCAGCAGCCGGCCGATTCGCCCGTGAATATTGCTGTCACGGTCGATCGCGACAAGGTCAAGTCCCGCGTCGAGAAGTTCATGACGGATTTCAATGCCGTCATCGAGTATCTGAACCTGAAGACGTCATTCGACAAAGAGACTGGAAAAGGCCAGATCCTTGCGGGAGATCCGTCGTTTGTCGGCATGAGGACATCTCTGAAGGAAGCCGTCTACTCCGTCGTCAACGGAGTGTCCAGCGGAAACCCGAAACTCCTGGCGGAGATCGGCATTACCCTTGATCGTCAGGGGAAGCTCAGCATTTCGGATTCGACGAAGTTCACGGATGCGCTTCAGTATGACGTGGGCAAGGTCGAGCAGCTCTTCTCGGCGTCGGACGGCATCGCCGTGCGGATGAACACCTATCTCGAAAGCATGGTGGGCACGAATGGGTCGATCGTCAGCCGGAAGGACAGTTTGACCGCACAACTGAAATCGGTCAATGAGCAGATCACCCGGGTAACCGAGCGCATCAACAAGCAGGTCGACAGATTCCGCGATGACTTCGTCAAGGCGCAGGCGCTTGTCGCGACCTACACGCAGCAACAAGCGATGGTGACCAATCTGCTCACCTCGTATTTCTAACGCATCACCGATCACGGAGGACGGTGTGGAACCTTTGGTAGCAATGACTCCAGCTGTCGGCGGAACGCCGCCGGCGAAACCAGTGGCGACGACCCCGCGAAAAGAAGAGCGCGCCGACAACGAATCATCACAGATGAAGCTTCCCAAAGGCCAGCTCTCAGCGGAGCAGGTCAAGAAGACGGTCGACGAACTGAACGAAGCAATGGAACAGGTCGGCACGTCGCTGACCTTCTCCGTCGACAAAGACACCGGACGAACGGTCGTGAAGGTTGTCGACCGAAGGACGGGGGAGATCGTGCGACAGATCCCGTCCGAAGAAATGGTCCGGCTTTCCCAGCGGATCGCCCAGCTCATGGGCGTCTTGTTCGACGATGAGGCGTGACCGTGACTGAACCGGATGTCGTCAGCCTGGAGTGTGGAGTCGAAGAACTGCTTGCGTGCAGTCGTCGGGTCGTCGCATTGACCGAGGATCTCTGTGAGCGCGTCCGGGAGGAAGAGGCCGATACATTGGCGGCAGCGCTTCAAGAGCGGGACATGTTGCTCGTGCGTCTCGTGGAGTTGCGGGAGCAATTGAAGCCCATGCTCGTGAATGCGGTCGAGCGGGGGACGATCGTTGCCACATTTCGGAATGCCATCGAGCAGCTGGGCGGATCTGACCGCGTGCTGATGGAGCGGTTGCAGGAGCGGAAGCAGAAGGCGTTTTCGGCGCTGGTTGAAGCCCAGCGTCAGCAGCAACTCACCAACTACATACGGTGACACGACGTCACCAGGAGTTCGTCATGACGATCAATGAGATATCCAATTCCGGAATGCCGGTCCAACCCGGACAGCCTCGGAAGGTGAAAGAGGAACAGCAGGCCCGTGCCAGTTCCTCCCGGGATAAAGTCGAGTTGTCGGAAGAAGCGAAGGCGATGTTCGAATCCGAGCAATCGCGTCGGCTTGCGGAGATCCAGCGCCGAATCGAAGAGGGATTCTACAAGCGCCGCGAAGTGATGGAGCGCGTTGTGGACGCTATCCTCCGGGATATCGAATAGGGGCTTGGACCGCCGATGACCGCGGGCATGAAACATAATCCTGAACTCATCAATCGGGCCGTTGAGCTCTGCTCACAGATCAATGCGTTGAGCGAATGGACGGACCGCCAGAACAAGAAGCAACAGAAACTCATCGTTTCTTTCGATATCTATTGTGTTCTCCTCGAATACACCGTGTACCTCCAGCAAACCGGAGGGGCGGGCGGATCGGTGCTCGAGGATTTTCTTCTGTACGACGATTTGATGTACGAGGCGGGGGATCGTCCGCTGGAGGTCCGTATCGACTTCTTCCTTTCTCCGAATACCCTGTTTATTGAGTAACCCCCCCTTTCGCATCACCCTTCTGTACCGTATATTCCCGCTGTTCCATGGTGTGCCCCGATCCGGGTCCGTCAACCGTTCGAACACAAGGGAACGTACGGATGAAGTCGCACAAACCCATCTGCGTGGTCGTTGCCGACGATCATATGATCGTTCGTCGGGGGATCGTGTCCCTCCTTTCATTGAATCCCACATTCCAGGTGGTGGGTGAGGCCGCAGACGGACGGAGCGCCGTTGACCTTGCCATTGCC
>JALONE010000227.1 GCA_025455125.1 Bacteroidota bacterium | reverse complement strand
TTCCGAATGGAAAGCATCGCTTCAATGAACCGATCCAATTCCGCCTTCGGTTCGCTCTCGGTCGGCTCGATCATCAGAGTTCCCGCAACAGGAAACGACACCGTCGGCGCATGGAATCCGTAGTCCATCAGACGCTTCGCAATATCTTCGACCTCGATCCCCGCCTCTTCTTTGAACGCCTTCATGGTGAGGATAAACTCGTGTGCGACTCGCCCGTTCGCTCCCTGATACAGAACGGGATAATCCTTCTCCAGCTTCGATTTCAGGTAGTTCGCATTCAGGATCGCATACTTCGTCGCGTCGGTGAGCCCCGCACCGCCGAGCATCTTCATATAGGCATACGAAATGAGCAGGATGTTCGCGCTTCCCCACGGCGACGCAGACACGGCCGGGATCGCCTTCGTTCCTCCGGTCTTGACCACCGGATGTCCCGGAAGATACGGTGCAAGATGCGACGCGACGCAGATGGGCCCCATGCCCGGACCGCCGCCGCCGTGCGGGATCGCGAATGTCTTGTGGAGATTGATGTGACAGACGTCCGCACCGATCGAGCCCGGACTCGTCAATCCAACCTGCGCGTTCAGGTTCGCGCCGTCCATGTAGACTTGACCGCCGTTCTTGTGGACGATCTCGCAGATCTCCTTGATGCGGGATTCGAACACACCGTGCGTCGAGGGGTACGTCACCATCAGACACGAAAGCGAATCCTTGTGCTGCTCCGATTTCGCCTTGAGGTCCGCAACATCGATGTTTCCATGCGCATCACAACTCACGACAATCACGTTCATTCCGGCCATGACAGCGCTTGCAGGATTCGTGCCGTGTGCGGACGAGGGAATAAGCGCCACAGTGCGATGCGCGTCCCCGCGATCATGATGATACGCCCGGATGACAAGCAGTCCCGTGAACTCGCCCTGCGCACCGGAGTTCGGCTGAAGCGATGCAGCGGCAAATCCCGTTGACGCGCAGAGCCACTTTTCCAATTCGGATATGATCGTCTGATACCCCTTCGCCTGATCCGCGGGAACGAACGGATGCAATCCCGCGAACTCCGGCCAACTCACCGGCATCAACTCGAGCGCGGCATTGAGTTTCATCGTGCAGGACCCAAGCGGGATCATCGAACCCGTCAGCGAAAGGTCCTTGTTCTCGAGACTCTTGATATAGCGCATCATTGCGGTCTCGGAATGATACGCGTTGAACACGGGATGCGTCAGGTACGCGCTCGTTCGCTTGAACGGAGCGGGGTATTCCGCATTCAGTATCCCGAACTTGGAGTCGAGATCCGTCTTCGGCGCGGATACTCCTCTTGCGTGCGCAAACGCGCCGACGACCGACGCGATATCCTGCAGCGTCGTGGTCTCATCAAGCGACACGCCGACATACTTGTCTTCGACCAGGCGAAGATTGTATCCGGCATTGAGCGCCTCTGCAACGACCTTCTTCATCTCGTCCGTCGTGGCAGCTTCGAATCGGAGTGTATCAAAGTACACCGCATTCAACTGCTTGTACCCGAGGGCGGTGACCTCCGCCTCCAATGCCACCGCGGACGCATGCACCCGTGACGCAATGCGACGAATGCCTGCGGGTCCGTGATAGCTCGCGTACATGCCCGACATGATCGCGAGCAATGCCTGCGCGGTACAGATGTTGGACGTCGCCTTTTCTCGTCGGATATGCTGCTCCCGCGTCTGGAGCGTCATGCGATACGCCCGGCGATTGTTCGCATCGATCGACACGCCGATGATGCGCCCGGGCATGACACGGATGTGTTCATTCTTCGTCGCGAAGAACGCCGCATGCGGTCCGCCATATCCCATCGGGATGCCGAACCGCTGTGCATTTCCAACGACGATGTCAGCGCCGAATTCTCCCGGCGGCGTCAACAACGCCAGCGAAAGCAGATCGGTTGCGACGACCGCTACGGCACCGTTGGCATGCACTTTCTCGATGAAGGGACGAAGATCGACGACCGCCCCGTCCTCGCCGGGATACTGCAGCAACGCGCCAAAGAAGGAATTGTCGAATTCCGTCGCTTCGATATTACCGACCACGATCTCGATCCCGTGCGGGATGGCGCGTGCAGTGACGACGTCGATCGTCTGGCGCAAGCATCGGGCAGAAATGAAGAATCGATTCCGCGAATCGCCGCCGCCCTTGTGGGCGATGCCGTACGCCATCGACATCGCTTCCGCCGCCGCTGTGCCTTCATCCAGCAACGACGCATTCGCGACCTCCATCCCCGTCATGTCGCACACCATGGTCTGGAAATTCAGCAACGCCTCGAGTCGTCCTTGGGAGATCTCGGGCTGGTACGGCGTGTACTGGGTGTACCATCCGGGATTCTCGAAGATATTACGCTGGATAACCGCCGGCGTGACGCAGTTGAAGTAGCCCTGGCCGAGATACGATGTGAGCAGGCGATTCTCCGCCGCGATGGTGCGGATGTGCTTTGCATACTCGAACTCGCTCACCGGCTCGCCGGTCGCAAGCGGCAACTTCTGCCGAATGCTCGCGGGGACCGTCTGGTCGATGAGTTCGTCGAGCGTCTTCACGCCGATCGCGGAGAGCATCTCCGAGGTTTCTTGCGCGTTGGGACCAAGATGGCGACCGCGGAAATCTGTCATGTCAAACACGGAGGTATTCATGGAGGATCTGTCTGGATCAAATGTGGATGGGTGTGCAACTGGTCAAGTGCCTGTGCGGCGGCGGCCTGTTCGGCCTCCTTCTTGCTTCGTCCGGTTCCGACACCGCACATGCTGGAACCGATCGCGACTTCGATCGTGAACCGCCGGTCATGTTCCGGCCCTTCTTCCTTCACAACCGTGTAGCGCGGAGTGCCAAATCCATGTGCCTGCGCATATTCGAGCAGTGCGCTCTTGTAGTTGTCGTCTGTCATCGCGGAGGCGATCACCTCTTGATTCGAGAGGATCGTCCGATGGACGAATGCGCACGCGGGCTTGAACCCGCCGTCAAGATACAGCGCCCCGACAACGGATTCATACGCGTCAGAGAGGATCGAATCCGACCCCCCTTCGACCGACTGAGCGGCGCTCGTGCTCAACAACAGGAAGTCCAGCATCCGCAAATCCTTCGACCGCTGTGCAAGGATGCGCCGGTTCACAAGACGGGAGCGGACTTTCGTCAGATTGCCTTCCTCCATGTTCGGATAGGCGCGATACAGATGATCCGCAACGATGAAGTTGAGAATGGAGTCGCCGAGGAACTCGAGCCGCTCGTTCGATCCCCAATACCCGTCGACGAATTGCAGGTATGAACGATGCAGGAGGGCCTGAAAAAAGAAACGCCAGTCGCGGGGACGATATCCGATCGTCTCCTCGAACTGGCGAAAATCGAAGTTCGCGCTCTTCAGCGTGCCGACCAAACGCCGGAGTCGCTCGTCTGACGTGAACGCCAGGATCCGAAGCGCCGTAAGACGGTTTCGGATCCGTCTGACCAGCTGCATGAATTCCTCGACCTGCCCCCGCACACAAGCGGGGTCGGTGGACTATTGCGCGTAGCGGCGGAAAAGCAGCGACGCGTTGTGGCCGCCGAATCCGAACGTATTGGAGATGGCGACATCCACATGCCGTTCAACTGCGCTGTTCGGCGTGTAGTTCAGGTCGCACTCCGGATCCGGGGTCTCCAGGTTGATGGTCGGATGGATCGTGTTGTGCTGCAGGCTGAGGATGGTAGCGATGGATTCCACGGCGCCCGCCGCCCCGAGCAGATGCCCGATGATGGACTTCGTGGAATTGACCGCCATAGTCTTCGCCCGCTCTCCAAACACGGTCTTGA
>JALONE010000226.1 GCA_025455125.1 Bacteroidota bacterium | reverse complement strand
AAATCTTCTGTGTTGCGTTATGATGGCCGTCGTCTGCCTGTCCAGCAGCCTCGAGGCCCAATTCGCAAGGCCGAACGAGGTCCTGGCGACGGCGGGGGATCGGGTCATCACATCGCAGGAATTCCTCTGGAGGTTCGAATTGACGCCAGGACCCAATCGAGGAAGCGCGGAGCGGCTACAGGAAGAGAAACGTGTGTTCCTCTATTCCCTCGTGGCGGAGAAACTGCTCGCCGGCGAGGCGATGCGCCGTGGATTGGATTCCGATTCGATCAGCATGGCTGGTTTGCTCTCCCTGCGCAAGTTGCTCGCCCGCGATGAGCTGTACCGCGAGGAGATCACTCGGAAGGTCTCGGTGACGAAGCCCGAGGTGCAACGCACGACCCGTGATGCGGTGCGTTTGCTTTTGTTGGAGTATCTCTTTTTCGAAGACGAATCAGCGGCCCGCGTTGTCCGTTCCGGGATCAGAAGCGGACAAGCGCTTGTCACGGTGCGGATCGATTCCTCCATCAGCCACCTGAGGGACACCGTGACCCTCGCCTGGGGCGAAGGGGATGCGGCGATCGAACAAGCGGCGTTCGCGCTGAAGGTCGGCTCTGTTTCGCAGGTCATCGAAGCCGGCTCGGGATACTATATCGTCCGGCTTCTTCGAGAATCGCGAAACGAAGACTTTGCTCGGATGCAGTCAGGTGCGCTTGCGGAACGGATCGAGCAGGTCATCCGCATGAGACGCGAGCGCGTTCGACTGGACGAGTTCATGGCGAATGCGCTTCGGGGGAAGGCAGGATATTCCCGGGCGTCGACCCTCCGCGCCATCGTCGTGAGTCTCGACGCCTTACGCCGTGCGACGGCAGACAGTACCATCACCCTCGACTGGCAGGATCACATTCCGCTCATTGCAGCGCTTGGCGGAATTGCTTCGGATACAGGCGCCGTCGCTGGATCGCGGTGGTGGAGCGGCGCGGAATTAGTGCAGGAATTGTGCGCAAGCGGATTCTCTTTCCCACGCGATCTTGGCATCCGCGAACTGGCGAACAAGACAAACCTGCAGGTGCGGATCTGGGTTCAGCAGGAGCTGTTGGCGCAAGAAGGACTTGCGCGTGGACTGGACAACTCAGAAGCTGTTCGTCCCTTGTTGCAGAGTTGGAAGGACAATCTGCTTGCCGGACGCGTGAAGCGGGAACTCGAAGTCCCGCTTGATGTGTCTGACGCTGAGGCTTTATTGGAACTGAGCAGCGGCGATCCTTCGTCTGCGTTCCCTCTTCTTCAGATCCGTGAGCTCTGGACGGCGTCAACCGAACGGATGCGTGAGGTACTGGATTCTCTCGAGGCAGGGATGCCGTTTCCGGTCGCGGTGGAACGCTTCTCTGAGGACCCGCTCACGAAGATAAACGGAGGATTGGCGAAACCGTTCCGAATGGATGAACGCCTTGTGCTGGGTGAGATCGCTTGGAAGATGGAACCAGGGGAGTGGCGCGGGCCGATCACCTTGGACGGGAAGAAGCTCGCGATCCAGCTTGTCAAGAGAGAACCGCCACCAGTGCTGCGAACGGCGGAAGGCTCAGCCCGGCTTGAAAAGGTACGGGAGCGACTTCTTGCGCTGAAACGGAAAGGACGGATGAGCCAGGCGATCGGGCGACTCGCGAAGTCGAACGGATTCACCGTGAACGAGGAGAACCTCCGCGCGCTGGAGGTGAGCCGCATACCGATGATGACGTTCAAGGTTCTCGGCTTCGGCGGAAGGATGTTCGCTGCTCCGTTTGTCGATCGGCAAACGGAATGGCTTGACGTCGCGCTCCCAGGAGAGGAGGTCCTGCCCTAGTACCCGCGCTTGTTCAATTCCAACAGCATTTCCACGGCTGGTTGGTAGTCCGGAGCGGCGGCGAGCACCTTCAGCGCAAGCTGCTTTGCGTCCGCCATCCGTTTGGCAGCGACGTAAGCATGTGCGAGAGCCATGGAGTTCGAAACTCGCTCCTGGAGTGATTGTGTGAACGCGTCCATGCGCTCGTAGTATGAGATTGCCTCCGTAGCGCGGTTCTTTGACATCGAGATATCGCCGAGCGTCCGATAAGCCTGAATGGTCGGTTCGAGCGCGATGGATTGCTTAAGCACGGGGACCATTTCACTGTACTTCCCTTGGGCGAACAGCATTCGCGCCCAGTCCAGCATCGGTCCGAGCTCATGGGGGATCTGGTCCACGATGGCGCGATATTCGCGCGCCGCCAGATCGAATTCGCGGCGTCGTTCATAATATGCTGCTGCCTCGACGTGGGCTTCTTTCCAGTCCAACTGACCACGCGTTGCGCGCTCGGCAAGTTGCCAAAGGGTGTCGTTCGGAACGGCATCCACCACCGGAAATCCCTCTCGGAACGGCCAGCCGGCAGTCAGCACTTGTGTACGACGCTGAGCAACATGCTCGTCAAGCAGGGTGACCGGACGAAGATCCCACCATTGCTCACGGGACAAGGTATCGTTCCGGATCCAGGCATCTCGCGGTCCGGGAAGATCGTTTTCTTTGAGAATCTTGGCGTATTCTTCCGCAGCCAGGAAGAATCCACGAGCGTAGGGATGGAGATGCTCGGTGATCAGCTCATTGCCTATGAGCGAGTCCGGTGAGTTGCTTCGAAAGACCGCTTCGATGTCCGCCACGAACACGTTGGGATGAGAACCGAAGCCCTTGACGAGCTCGTTGAAATCGGAACTCATCCGAAATCGAAGCTGGTCACAGTCGCGGGCAAGCCGGAAGAACTGTTCCGCATCGTGGAATCGTCGCTGTTCCTTCCGGACGAGGCCCAGCGCAAAGGCCGAGCGGGCGAAGGTGGTGTCCATTCGATACGCTGAACGCGCGAGGGAATCGGCGTCGGCCAGGCGTTGATCCGCGAGTGCCGTGGCGGCCTGGCGGATCAGGTCTTCGATCCGCTGACGAAGCGCGGGTTCCTCGGAGGTTGTTCCGGAGATAAACGGGGGAAGATCCTTGAGATTGGACACCTGCGTGGAAAGGATCAGCGGGATCGAATGGTCCTTGCAAAGCTCAACAAGTTCTTCGAGGTTTATCTTCAATGAATGAAAGGCTGTTCGGTAGACGGGCGAGTCGTACGCAACATATTTGCCTTTCGCCAGCCGCTCCATCAGGGTGGCACGACTCGCGCTCACAGGTTCCGCGCGGAACCAATTCGCGACCGTACTGACGGCGTTGCGAACGAGGAGAAAGGTCTTCACGCGGAGGAGACGCAGGTAGAGGTCACTGACGAAGCGCGATCCGCCGAGGGTCTCGACCGAGGACACTCCAAGAGCGCCATAGAACTCATTGTGGCCGTCATACACGATGAGGAGATCGGGTTGATACGCGACGATATCCCGGGCCATGTCAAGTGCCGTGAAGCTGTTGGTTGCCGTCATTCCCACATTGACGACCTCGATTTGCCGGTCAGGAAACACATGACGGAGCCGTTGCCGCAGGAAGGATGAGAACGAGCCGTTGTACCAGTACGGATAGCCGACCGTGGTCGAGCCGCCGAGGAAGAAAACGCGAAACGTTCCCGCCGGCTTCGAGACAAGGAAGAGATCGGGTGATGCGGTCGCGGAAAAATCGATCGTGCCGAAGTATCGCCCCTTGACGTCAGGATTCATGGCGTAGTAGTCGGTTCCTCGAATCGTTCGCGTTGTGAACAGGCGAAGGTTCGGACCGTAATCGATTGCCCGGAGAAAGATCTTTTTATTTCTGAAGATGCAATATTAACTTTTTCCTTAACTTCCAAAAATTCACTCAGCATACGAGAACAAATTGAAACTTTTTCAATATATTTCAAAACTGTGACAAATTCGCATTCGTCTCTTCGAGCACTCGGCCAATGGCTTTATGATGCGTGGATGAAATTCGCCCACGTGTTGGCCATTGTCAACACGACGATCATCCTTACCTTGGTCTACTTCCTTTTGATCGGCCCCATTGCGCTTATCATGCGCATGATACGGAATGACCCCTTGGAGCGAAGAATGAAGGGTGTGGAAACCTTCTGGCGGCCGAAGGAATCGGTTCCTCATTCCCTCGAAGAAGTCCGAAGACAGTTCTAGGCGATTCATGAAGATCCTGGGAATATCCTGTTTCTACCACGACGCCGCAGCGGCGTTGCTGCTCGACGGGAAGGTCGTGGCCGCAGCTCAGGAAGAACGCTTCACGCGCAAGCGGCACGATCCCGATTTCCCGATCAATGCGATCCGATATGCCTTGTCTCATGCGAATCTGAAGGCATCCGACCTGGACTACGTCGTATTCTACGACAAACCGTTCGTCAAATTCGAACGGATCCTCCAAACGTACTTCGCGACATTCCCGCTCGGCTATCGGTCATTCCTCAAAGCGCTTCCGGTCTGGCTGAAAGAGAAGATGTGGATTCGCCAGACCATCATGAAGGATCTGGATTACGATGGAGAGATCCTGTTCACCGACCATCATGTGTCGCATGCTGCGAGCGCATTCCTCCCCTCACCGTACGAAGAAGCGGCCATTCTGACCCTGGATGGCGTTGGAGAGTGGGACACCGCGACCATCGGCGTTGGTCGCGGAACCGACATTCAGCTTCGCCGCTC